>QMLW01000327.1 GCA_003646935.1 Deltaproteobacteria bacterium | reverse complement strand
GTACCCAGTATGGTCGAGCTCTGGGCCCCGTAGTGTGCACCATGCCGAGTGATTGGTCCGTGGATAGAGGAGCTTGCTCAACAATACGACGGCAAGTTTAAGGCTGCAAAGATGAACGTGGATGAAAATCCCAATACCCCAAATCAATATGGCGTGAGGGCAATCCCAACCGTGCTTTTCTTTAAGGATGGCAGATTGGCTGACACCATTGTTGGTGCAGTGGGTAAGGCGAATATCGAGAAGGTCATGCTCAAGTTAATGGAATAAACCGGGGTATCTGGTTCGGATGAAGGAAAAGGCTGTTTACATACTCAAGGGGGCGATCGTTGCCCTGCTCGTGGTCTCTTTCTGCGTTGGGTGCTCCTTGTTTGGAAAGGGCAAGAAGCCCGAGAAGCCTCCGGAGGTGCTCATGAGCGAGGGAATGGCGAAGTTCGCGGATGGCTACTACGAAGAGGCAGCCGAGCTCTTCCGAGAGCTAAAGGATCGGTATCCGTACAGCAACTTGGCCATCCATGCGGAATTAAGGCTGGGAGATTCCCTTTTAGAAAACGATGAGTTCGAGGAGGCCATTGAGGTATACAAGGAATTTGAGAGCCTCCATCCAAAGAACAAATCCATCCCCTATGTCATCTATCAGCAGGGGATGTGCTATTTCCGCAGGATCAGGACCATTGACCGAGACCAAACCAATGCGCGGAAGGCCCTCAATGAATTTGAGCGATTAATAAGGACATTCCCGAATAATCAATATTCCCTAAAGGCCGAGGACCATGTCGAGCGGTGTCTCACCAACCTCGCCGAGCATGAGTTTTATGTTGGCCATTTCTATTTCAGGAACGGTCACTATGGGGCGGCGCTGAAACGCTTTGAGAATCTTCTTGAGCAATACCCCAATCACGGACCGCGTGAGAAAGCGCTTGATTATATCGCTCGATGTGAGCAACGGCTGGCCCATAGGAAGTCATCTCAGTAAGCCCCTCATCGAAAGCCTCCCCCAAAGGCAGCGAGAGCAAGAAGGAAAATAATAGTTGATAACTCATGTCATTCATGACATATTTCAGCCATGCAAACGTTTTTCAAGGTCAAGACAGCACAAGAGGTCTTTGAATCCCTCGGGGATATCGAGCCACTGGGATCCGAATCCATTCCCCTGAGAAGCTCTCTCGGCAGGGTCCTCGCGAGGGATATTGAATCCGGTGAAGATCTCCCCGGCTTCCATAGATCCACCGTGGACGGATACGCGCTGGCTGCCAGGGATACCTACGGCGCGAGCGAAAGCCTGCCGGCCTTGCTAACGGTGGCTGGCGAGGTCGGGATGGGCACAATGCATCAATTTGTCCTTAAAAGAGGGCAGTGTGCCCTGATCCCAACAGGTGGGATGCTCCCGGAAGGGGCCGATGCGGTTGCCATGGTGGAGTACTCCCAAACATTAGAGGAGGGGCTCGTGGAGGTCACCAGGCCTGTCTCACCCTTAGAGAACGTGATACAGCCCGACGATGATGTGAAGAAGGGCCAGGTCATGTTGAAGAGGGGGACTCTCTTACGGCCACAGGATCTCGGCATTTTGGCTGGTCTCGGCGTAGCCCAGGTGGAGGTATTCGCGAGAGCAAGGGCAGCGATCATATCCACCGGAGAGGAAGTAGTGGATATCAGCCAGAAACCGCGATTGGGCCAGATACGAGACATAAACAGCTTTACACTCCATGGGCTCTGCGAGAAAGCAGGGGCGGAACCGATATATCTGGGGATTGTGGGCGATACGTTCCAGGATCTCAAATCGGCTACAGAGAAGGGATTGTCTCAATCTGATGTGGTGTTGCTTTCAGGGGGGAGTTCGGTTGGCGCGAAGGATTTGACGTTGGAAGCCTTTTCATCCTTCGATGGGGTTGAGCTCATAGCGCATGGGGTATCGATCAGCCCTGGAAAACCGACCATTGTTGCACGCAAGGGAAATAAAACGCTGTGGGGCCTGCCGGGACACCCCGTGTCTACCATGATCATCTTCGATGTGTTTCTTACCTTTCTCTTCGGTAAACTATCAGGCCTCGGGGAACCCGCTCAAGGGATGGATTATTATATTGAGGCAGAGCTCGATAGGAATGTGGAGTCGGTAACTGGTAGAGAGGATTATATCAGGGTAAAGCTTTCCCATGGAGAGGGCCGGGTGATCGCAACGCCTATATTCGGGAAAAGCGGTCTCATATCCACCATGATCGAGGCGGATGGCCTGGTCAGGATTGATATGAACACCGAGGGGCTTTACAGGGGAGATACGGTCCGGGTAAAGGTGTTCCGCTCCTGAGAAACTGAATGTAGCAGGTAACATGGAACGGCAGAAGATATATCTCAAGATGAAGGAACCACGAGAGGCACTCGAGCTCTTCCTCAACGCCTTGAACCCGGAGCCTATCGTGGATACGGAGGATATTCCCGTGCACGAGTCCACCGGCAGGATTACAGGGGAGCCCATCTTCGCGAGGATCTCATCCCCCCTCTATCCGTCCGCGGCCATGGATGGCATAGCTGTCTCGGCCCCTGATACCTACGGGGCTACGGAGAGAAATCCAAAGCGATTAAAGATAGGGCAGGAGGCCATCTGGGTGAATACCGGGCAGGTACTGCCGGAGGGAACGAATGCGGTCATTATGGTGGAGAAGCTGAACCAGGTGGATGAGGAAACCATCGAGATCCTCTCGGGTGCATTTCCCTGGCAGAATGTCAGAAAGGTGGGTGAGGACTTCGTGGCAACGGAGCTGCTTTTTCCTCAGAACCACAAAATACGATCATTGGACCTGGGAACCCTCATTGAGGGCGGTATCTTTCGGATCAGGGTGAGAAGGAGGCCACAGGTACGCGTTATCCCGACGGGTAGCGAGCTCGTGCATTACAGCTCTCTTTCACAGTCCTCCGATCTAAAGAGGGGTGAGATCATTGAATCAAACTCCCTTGTGATCGCCTCTCTGATCAGGGAATGTGGTGCCGAGCCCGTGATAGAGGATATCGTCGAGGATAGCAGCGAGCATATCAAGGCCTCTCTTGTTAACGCAATGAGCTCCGACGCCGACCTGGTTCTTATCATTGCGGGCTCATCTGCAGGCAGAAGGGACTTCACCGCGCAGGTAGTTGAGGATATCGGAGAGCTCCTCGTGCACGGGGTCACCATTATGCCGGGAAAGCCCACGATTCTCGGCAAGGTGAAGGAGAAACCCGTCATCGGCATACCGGGATATCCGGTTTCCGCCTACCTGGCCTTTCATGAGTTTGCCAAACCATATCTGCTTAGGCTGCACGGCTCGATTGCTCCGAAAGAGCACTCCGTGAAGGTGGTTGCCGGGAGGGATATGCCCTCGAAGCTGGGGATAGAGGAATTCATTCGGGTAAATATCGGCAGCGTCGGAGAGC
>QMLW01000326.1 GCA_003646935.1 Deltaproteobacteria bacterium | reverse complement strand
GGTATATGAACAGATCGTTGGCTCCTCCCCGGATGATGAAAAGGCCGTGCAAAGACTCGATGAACTACGAGGGGAAAAGCAGGGCGGAGAAGGGAAAAAGGAGAAATTGCTATCGGTAAGGGAGAAAAAATTGAGGCTCCTAGGAGTGCTGGAGAGGTGGCTGGCTGGTGTTGAGCAAAGGAAGCAGGCCGCTCTCTAGGCCTGTATTTAGGGCGCAGACAAGACAAGGTCATTCTCGCTGAAGGAGAGAGCATATCGATGTATTCAACAGCGGATTTCAGAACAGGGCTGAAGATAGAACTGGAAGGAAAGCCTTTTACCATCATAGAATTCCTCCATGTAAAGCCGGGTAAGGGCGGGGCGTTCGTGAGAACCAAGCTCAAGCACATGCTGACCGGACAGGTTCTGGAGAAGACATTTCGAGCGGGTGAGAAGGTTGCACCACCCAACGTCCAAGAAAAGGAGATGCAGTACCTTTACCAAGACAAGGGCCAATACTGTTTTATGGATACGGAGACATTCGATCAGGTCTTCTTAACGGCAGAACAGCTTCGTGACAATCGACTCTTTTTAAAGGAGAACACCAATGTCAAGGCGCTGATATATAATGAAGAGGTAGTGGATATAGAGCTTCCCAATTTCGTCGAGCTCACGGTTGCCCAGACCGAGCCGGGGATTAAGGGAAATACGGTAACCGGAGGCACTAAGCCGGCCACCATGGAGTCAGGCGGCGTTATTCAGGTTCCACTCTTCGTGAATATCGGCGACACGGTGCGGATAGACACGCGAACCAAGCAATATATAGAAAGGACCGGGTAAGGTACCGTTTGATGGCTATTGCATGTCAATTTACCTCAACTGGCATAGGGAGCGTTCCATTCATGGATGTGGAGGGCACCTGTAAGAGTATACTTGAGAAGTGCCCGGAGATCCCGTTCTGGCCACAATTCGTGAGACGAAGTCCCTTAGAGGATATGAGTATTCAAGCGAGCCAGGGGCTTCCTATGATTAAATTGAACCATGAAGGCGACTCCCTCTATCTGGATTCCTCGGATAATCAGGATGATGAGCTCATCTCATTCTACGAGCGTTATATGGCAGAGGATACCGATTACTTCGCCATTGACTACGAACACGCATCCGGTCTCTATACGCTTCTAGAGCTGATCGATAAGAGACCTCAAGACTATGGTTCCTATATCAAGGGACAGATAGTGGGCCCCATTACCTTTGCGGGAGGCCTGATTGATGGAGCGGGCCGATCTGCCCTTACCAATAGCGAGATCATGGACGCTATTGTCAAGGGCCTAGCAATCAAGGCATGGTGGCTCGTGAAAACGATGTCCATTGGGGGCAAAAAGCCAATACTGTTTATCGATGAGCCCTATCTCTCTGGATACGGATCGGCATTTACGCCGCTACAGAGGGAGGGGGTTGTCTCCTGCATAAAGGAGATTATAGACTACCTTCGATCCAGGTGCGAGGTAACCCTAGGGATTCACTGCTGCGGAAACACGGATTGGTCTATGATTATCGAAACTGGAATTGATATCGTGAGCTTTGATGCCTCTGATTATTTGGACTACTTCTTGCTCTATAGAAAAGATATTATACGGCTTTTACAAAACGGCGGGGCAGTTGCGTGGGGAGTAGTTCCTACCGCCTCATTTAGCGGTGATGAGACGGTTAGGGATCTGCAAGCAAGGCTTGAGGAGGGGCTAGAAAGGTTCTACGCGTGGGGGCTCGACAGGGATATGGTGGCTGAGAGATCCCTTCTTACGCCGGCTTGTGGTGTGGGCTCCATAGAACCATCCCGGGCTGAGAGGATCTTTGAATTGCTGTCCGGCTTATCCGCTGCAATGACCCCACTTGGCGTATAGGCACTGGAGCTAGAGCTCGAAGGCGGAGTTCTCCTTCGCAGCCTCTATGGACAACTCCGTACCCTTTTCCTTGATGAGTTCCTGACAATCAAGAACCATCTTGATAACATCGCTATCCTTTCTCTCGGGCGCGTGATGAAAGAGGATAAGCTTACTGACGTGTGCTTTCACAGCGAGATCAATGGCCGCGAGGTAATCGGAATGCCCCCAGCCCCTGTGCTTTGATATCTCCTCAGGTACATAATGGCTATCGTGGATTAAGACATCCGCTCGCTCACAGAATCCCACATACCCCTCGAATGCCCATCTATCATCATCGAGTTCGTTATCGGTGAGAAAGACCAGGGTTTTATCCCCCTCACGGAACCGGAACCCCAAGCCACCTTGCGGGTGACGGAGGGGTATTGCATGTATTATCGTGCCATCGATCTCAAGGTAGCCATTGCTCAATTTATCGATGAACTGTATGTCAGCATTGAGCTCCTCAAAGCGAATAGGAAAGAATCCATCCCCCATCTTATTGTCAAAGCTATATCTGAGCCCTTTCATGCACTGGCTGTAACCATCGACGAGGATTTTCGTTGAGGATTTATAGATCGGCTGGAAAAACGGGAAGCCGAAGACATGGTCCCAATGTATATGAGTGATAAGGAGGTAAAGCTCTAGCCTATTATCGGAGAAGTCAAACTCGCTCCCAAGGGCGCGAATGCCGGTACCGGCGTCAACAATAACCTTTTTTCCTCCCGCGAGATCTATCTCCAAACACGTTGTGTTTCCCCCGTAGATGATGGTATCCTTCCCGGGTACGGGTGTGGATCCCCTTGTCCCCCAAAACGTAACTTTCATCTATGTTCCTGAGCTGGAGAAGATGTAGGTCCTTTTCCGATTTTCTTCGACCTAGAAGATGTCGAGGTTGTAAGGGAAAAGGTGCTTACATGTACTCGCCGAACCTAAAAGAAACTACCTAATTGATTTTTTTATGTCAATGCAAAAAATTGATGCCAAGATTCACCTGATCGAGCAGGCCTTGAAAGAGCTGGCACCTCACGCTGTGAGATGCCAGCTTTGCCCCCGGGCCTGCACCGTAGACAGGCGAATGGGAGAGAAGGGATTCTGTGGAATAGGGGAGTTACCTATAGTCTCACATTGCCGACACACGTTATTATTCCCATTCTCCAGGCACTGAAGAATGCCCTATCTCGCGGGCTGCGACTACCACTTGTATACAACACAAGCGCCTATGAATCATATGAAACCATCGCGCAGCTTTCCGGCATCGTTGACATTTACCTGCCTGACTTCAAGTATTTCAACAGGGACACGGCTCGTAGGTTCTCGAGTGCACCTGACTATCCCGAAAGGGCATCCGAGGCCCTAAAGGAGATGTATGCCCAAGTGGGGAATCTGGAGGTAGACGGAGAGGGGAATGCGCTAAAAGGAATGATTATCCGGCACTTAATCCTACCCGATCGTACCGAGGAGTCATGCTCCATACTGGAATGGATCGCAGCCGATCTCTCCAATCAAGTC
>QMLW01000325.1 GCA_003646935.1 Deltaproteobacteria bacterium | reverse complement strand
GTCCGTAGGAGCCTATAAAAGCTCGCTATCCAAAGTGGAGAAATCAACGAAGATAACCGCTCCCCCTTCCCCTGACCTCAAGGGCCTGCGTATCGCGATCAGCCGTTCTCACCGAGATTCAAAGGTGGACGAATTGATCCGACTGCTGGGTGTGCAGGCTGAGATCTCCTCGGGTAGCGTGGGCAGAAAAATGGCCCTGGTGATTCATGGCCAGGCGGACCTCTACGTGCACCCTTCTAGGGGAACAAAGCTCTGGGATACGTGTGCCTGCGAGGTGATCGCATCAGAAGCAGGGCTCGTTCTTCTCTCCGGCACCGGGGAGCCCATACAATACCACAGGCCGTCTGGCGACGTGGAGAACCGCTACGGTCTGCTTATGTGCTCCCCTGCCATTGTTGATAAGGTAGTGTGGGCAACGCGGAAGGTATGGGGCCTAGATTGCAGGCCTGAGGAAAATATATATTAAAAAGGATTCACTCACAGATGACGGGGTTTTGTTTGAAGGCCCCTGGAATGGGGCAAAGGCGTGACCTCAGATCCGGGGAGTAGTGGAGTAACGGAGTGGTGGGGTAATGGTCTTGAATTGAGGGAAGGGATTAAAGGGCGCGGAAGGCCGCACGAGACATCTTAAGGAAGGCTATTAAATATCTATAATAACAATAGGCTATATAGTATAGTTAACGTGATTTATAATATTTGACAATGGCTTCCGCAAGGGAATCGATGGTATACTCATCTGGCACAATGGCCACTTCAAGGCCCTCCTCAGTTGCCCGTTCGGCGGTGACCGGTCCTATGCAGGCAACGGCAATCCCTGAGATCTGGTCATAGATATCATTATCCCTGCAGATCTCCACGAAATTAGCCACCGTTGACGGGCTGGTAAAAGTAATCAAATTGATCCCTTTGACCTGAAATATTTCCTTCAAGTTGTTCGGGGCGTATTCCGGCTTTCGAGTAACGTATGACTCCACCTCATCCACCACTGCGCCGAGGGCTTGAAGGCTTTTGGATAGGTCATCACTTGCTATGTTAGGCCGTGGAATAAGAATCCTCTTCCCGCCTATGGAGTATTCCTTTAGTTCCCCGGCGAGCCCTTCTGTCCAGTAGGTATCGGGCATCAGATCAGCGTTGATCCCCTTGGCACGTACCGCCTCCTGAGTCTTCGGGCCGATGACCCCAATCTTGATTCCGCCGAGGGCCCGAGCGTCCTTACCCGCTCGCGTAAGACGATCAAAGAAGTACCTCACGCCGTTAATGCTGGTAAACAGTATCCATTCATAGCTTGCAAGGCTCTCGATGGCCCGATCGAGCCCATCCCATGTTTCGGGTGGCACTATTTGTATGGTGGGGAACACCTCACACCGGGCACCCAATTCGGTGAGCAACTTCACAAAATCAGCTGCTTGCTCCTTCGGCCTGGTAACCAAAATCCTTCTGCCAAAAAGCGGCCTTGATTCAAACCAGCTGAGCTGCTCCCGTAAGTTCACCACATCACCGATCACAATCACTCCTGGTGGGGTGATCCCGACGTCCTTCGCCTCCTTTTCTATGGTGGCGAGGGTTCCGGTTGCCGCAACCTGACGTGAGGTCGTGCCGCTGCCTATGACTGCCGCCGGGGTAGTCGATGGTCTCCCTCCCTGTATCAATCTCTTGGTGATCCTCCCCAGGTTCCCTATGCCCATGAGAAAGACCAGCGTGCCGGTGGATAGCGCCAGGGCATCCCAGTTGATATTCGACGCTTTTTTGGTGGGATCTTCATGTCCTGTAATAAAGCAGGTAATGGATGAAAGGTCTCTGTGCGTCAGGGGTATGCCCGCATACGTGGGAACCGCAATGGCCGAGGTAACCCCTGGGATTACCTCAAAGGAAACTCCTGCCTTGGAGAGTTCCATGGCCTCCTCACCGCCCCTCCCGAAGATAAAGGGATCGCCTCCCTTAAGCCGTGCCACCCTCAGACCGCCATGTGCCTTTTTTATGAGGAGCTCATTTATCTCCCCTTGGCTCATGGTATGGTGACCGCGTTTCTTCCCCACATAGATGAGCTCCGCATCCTTGTGTGCAAGCGCTAAAACCGATTCACCCACAAGTTTATCGTACACTACCACATCGGCACTCTCAAGGCAGTCCTTGCCCTTTACGGTAATGAGCTCAGGGTCTCCTGGACCGGCCCCGATGAGGTACACGATACCTTTGGCTTTATTCCCCACGGTTTTCCCCTTTATAGATCTCTTCCAATATCTCGCGCGCCCCTGCTTCTAATACCCTGCGGGCTAATGCAATGCCAAGTTTTTTTGCATCCTCCGGCAAACCGATCACCCTATCCCTGATTACCCTCGTTCCCCTTACATCGGCAACCATACCATCGAGACAAAGGGTGCCATCGATAATCTGCCCGAAAGCGGCAAGGGGAAGCTGACACCCACCCTTCAACTCCTTGAGAAAGGCACGCTCCGCCTCTACCGCTACATGCGTTGTGTAGTGATCCAGAAAGGCCACCATGGACCTTGTTTTCTGATCATACAGGCGCAGCTCCAGCCCCAAGGCGCCCTGCCCTATTGCCGGCAGCATGAGATCAGGGGGGATTGGGTGGGTGACGTGGTCGGCCATCCCCATTCTTCGTAAGCCGGCGGCTGCAACGATAATCGCGTGCATATCGAGGGTATGTAATTTTCTGATCCTCGTGTCCAGGTTTCCTGTCAAGGGAACGATCTCAAGGTCCGGACGATGATGGAGAAGTTGTGCGGCACGTCTCAGGCTGCTCGTGCCTATGCGGGATCCCTTTGGCAGCTCCTCAAGGAATGCGTGATCTTTTGAGATTATGACATCAAAAGGGTCTTCCCTCTTTGGGACAGCTCCGATATGGAGATCGCCGGGCAATTCCGCGGGAACGTCCTTGAGGCTATGGACGGCTATATCTATATCCCCGCTTTGGAGGCCTTCCTCGATCTCCTTTACGAACAGCCCCTTCCCGCCGATAGCACTCAAGGGCCTGTCTCGGACCCTGTCTCCCTTTGTTCTGACTTTAACCAGTTCAACCTCGAGATCGGAATATCCTGCTGATATCCTCTTGCTCACCCATCGTGCCTGGGCAAGGGCCAGTTTGCTGGTCCGTGTGCCGATCCTCAGAACCATGGTTGTTTCAAAATTCTACAAGTTATAAAATCGCCTCGCGATTTTATAGAACGCGGTTTGTCTGCCTACGGCAGGCTTCGCCGCTCCGAAAAAAGGAAATTCCTAACAGATGACAAGTCGCTCCGCGACACTCAAAGCCTTGCTTCGGCTAAAGAAAAGGAGTTTCTAGCATCCCTGAGAGGGAAACGAAAGGAATAACCATTGCCTCCATTACGGTTCGCGTGGGGTGTTCAGTAAAAACCGTGCGAGCTCGAGATCCTTTGCGGTGGTTATCTTTATG
>QMLW01000324.1 GCA_003646935.1 Deltaproteobacteria bacterium | reverse complement strand
TTGATGAGGATTCTTCCTCCCCCAGGATGGATAGCCCCACTGAGTAGAGGCCCTTGAATTTACCGGTCTCATACTTGGTGATATGCCGTATCTCGGTTTTTAGGAATTCAATGGGTTTGGATGAATCGGTGGTGTAGTATTTCAGGTTCAATATATCCGAAACGTTTACATAGTTCATCAGATCAGAATCCTCCTTCACCAGTACACATACCCCCTTCCGTGATATATCCCAGATCTTAAATTGATACGTGAAGGGACAATTACGTATGGAGAACTCGACGCTGTAGTATTGATCTATGATGTTCCTGGGCTCAGATCTTCTCTCTTTGAATTTTTTCGCCATACCGTATGCCTTCTCATGTTCGTCTTACGGCTCCATGGCCCACATCAAACATCACTGCTCGGTGTGAACCTCCCTCGATTCAGGATGGTATGGTTCCGACGATTCATACTTCTTAAGGAGGTCTTGAAGGGCTTCTTCGAGGAGTTGGTTCAAGCGCATGCCCTTTTGGGCGGCGAGAACCCTGAGCGATCTCAAAAGCCCCGTATTCAAAGTGGTGTTTATGTAACTCTTGTTTGAAGATCCAGCCATTTTACATGCCACATATAAATATAACCATAGTTGATAGGTTGAAGTCAACTAAAAATGAAATAGGCGAGAAACGAAGCGGTAGTCACTAATGCGAAGGGGTACCAGATGCGCGCTTACCTTTGAGCTCATCTATTGAAGAAAGGAACATAACCCCGTATACCATTCAGAAGCGTCGCTATAACCCTGATCATATGCTCTGTAGAGCTTGTCTTTGTTCCGTTCAGCCCGACCAACATTGATCGCGAAGTGTGGTCTGATTACAAAAACCCTGCCCTGGTGTTCAAGCTGATCGATGAAATCCATGGCCTCGTTATATCTTGTATGGCGACGTGCGAGCGCCTTTTGTAAACCCTTGTATCGGGGATACCGCAGGGAGGCGAATCGCAGAAAGCGGGGCCGCTTTTTCCGATAGCCCTTCGGGCGGGTAAGAATAAGGACGTTTTTTTCATTTCCATCATCTATGCTTTTTTTGATCGGAACCGCATCGGATAGCCCGCCGTCCATCAGAATCCGTCCATTATACTGGACCGGTTTCGCTATAAACGGTAGGCTGTTCGACGCCTGGAGGACCTTCAGGTAATCCTCACCGAGCTCCTTCTTTTCATAGTAGAGCGCTTCTCCGGTCTCACAGTCCGTCACGACCGTGAAGCATTTCACGTCATTTTCCATAAAGGTGGTAAAATCGAATGGGACTAAGGAACGGGGGAGCGTGTCAAAGATGAACTTCATGCCAAAGAGTTCCCCTTGAATAAATAGGCGACAATAGCTGAGGTACCGGGCATCATTGACATAACGGGTGCTGACTATCCGGTTTCTCTCCGGCTGGCGTGAAACATAGTTCGCCGCGTTACAGGCACCCATCGAAACGCCGATCACATAAGGGAAGAAAATCCCTTTGTCCATAAAGAAGCGGAGTACGCCCGAGGTATAAATCCCCCGGAGACCACCGCCTTCAAGAACCAGTGCTCCTTTCACTACATCCATACGATGCCCCTCCAGACTGCATAATTTTCAGTATACCAGGTGCTTCCTTACCAGTCTGCACGGTACCCAATAAAAGTGGGATTAGCACTGGACATGAGCTATGAAATGGATGCCGTGAATTGAAAAGCAAGCGATAACAATCATACACAAGTTACGATTTTGGGTACAAATAGGGTAACACCGCGGCTAAAGACATCGCAAAAAGTAAGAAAGAGGTCATTGTTCATGACCTCCAACTGATTGATATTATTGATGCCTGGGGCGGGAATCGAACCCGCACAGCCACTAGGACCGAGGGATTTTAAGTCCCTTGCGTCTACCAATTCCGCCACCCAGGCAGTATTTATCGATTTATATTATTCAGCCCACATCCTGTCAAGCATTTAGATGGAAGCCATATTACTCGAAAATGTATTGGTAAAATAATTTGAATGAAGATCTTATATTTAGCTGCGGTTTGCCCTATAATTTTACTTCATCTCAGGCAGCTTTCTTTCATCAAGGTGGTTTACAATAAAATAAAGGAAAGGTTGACAATAGATTGACATTATGAATTGAAGCAGGAGATAGACATTCTGCCAATGGCTCTACGGCTTACGCGAAAGGAATGTAAAACCCTTCTAGATAACTGTAAAACTCTCTTTTTCGAGGGAGCTATCGGATGATCAGGTGCCCATCTCCCAGGAGGTGAGGTATTTCTCCTGCTCAGGGGTGAGGGTATCGATCTCCACGCCCATGGAGGAGAGCTTGAGCCGGGCAATATCCTTGTCGATCGCGATAGGAACGGGGTAAACCTTGTTCTCGAGGGTGCCGTGTTCCTTTGAGAGGTACTCCATGGACAGGGCCTGGTTGGCGAAGCTCATGTCCATCACGGATGAGGGATGGCCCTCGGCGGCTGCCAGGTTGATCAACCGCCCCTCGCCCAACACGTAGACCCTGTTTCCGTTCGCCAGGGTATATTCCTCAACGAAATCTCTGATCGTCCTTTGAGAAGTCGAGGCCTCCTTTAATCCTGGCAGGTCGAGCTCTACGTTGAAGTGGCCGGAGTTGGAGATAATGGCACCATCCTTCATCTCGAGGATGTGCTCCGCGCTGATCGCGTTGATATCACCGGTGAGGGTGCAGAAGATGTCGCCGATGGAAGCCGCCTTAACGATTGGCATGACCTCGAATCCATCCATGACCGCCTCAAGGGCCTTGAGGGGATCGACCTCGCAGATGATCACCCTGGCACCGTGCCCCTTTGCCCTGGTGGCGACCCCCCGCCCGCACCATCCGTAGCCTGACACCACGAAGTGGCTTCCCGCCAGAAGCCTGTTGGTTGCCCGCAGTATACCGTCAATGGTGCTCTGGCCGGTGCCGTACCTGTTGTCGAAGAGGTGTTTCGTGTTGGCGTCGTTCACGGCGATCACCGGGAACTGGAGCACGTTGTCCCTTTCCATTGACCTGAGGCGAATGACGCCGGTGGTCGTTTCCTCGGTTCCCCCCATAACACGGGAAACGAGGGAATCCCTGTCCTTTTCGCTCAGTGAAAGGCCCCATTCCCTGATCGACTGAGCAACCTCATCCCATTTATCAAGGGCGATGAAGTGCAGCGAGCTGACCAGATCGGCCCCATCGTCCATGGTGAGGTGCGGAAGCTGTTTTAGGGCCGATAAGATGTGGCTGTAGTAGGTGTCGGTATCCTCTCCTTTTATAGCGAATACGGGGATTCCAACGTGTTCTACGAGCGAGGCTGCCGCATCATCCTGGGTGGAGAGGGGATTGGAGGCGCAGAGCACTACCGAGGCCCCGCCGGCCTTGAGCGTACTCGCGAGCACCGCGGTCTCGGTGGTGATGTG
>QMLW01000323.1 GCA_003646935.1 Deltaproteobacteria bacterium | reverse complement strand
CTTAGGGGATTTTGCGATCTCATGGTCTTTGATCCTGCCGACCCCGCATGCCCCGATGATTTCGATTTCGTGTTCTATGCCACCCCAGATGGCGTAGGCCAGAGGGATGCGAGCAGGTGGCTTGACAGGGGTATCAAGGTGGTTGATTACAGTGGGGATTTTCGGTTCAACGACAGGCAGAGCTATGCCTCCTATGCTCAAAGGATTGGAAGGCGGGAGGCGCACGCTGATCCAGAAATCCTCTCCTCTTCTACCTATGGGCTTCCCGAGCTCCATAGGAGGGAAATCGCGAGTTCGATATTGGTGGGAAACCCCGGTTGTTACGCGGTAGCCTGCATACTGGGGATAGCACCGGCCCTGAAATTCGGCCTGGTTCGGGCGGAGAACATGGTCTTTGATGGAAAAAGTGGTGTCTCGGGCGCCGGAAAAACCCCTTCGCCCCTGTTCCACTTCCCGGCTCGACACGAGTCAATGCATGCCTACAAGGTAACCGGCCACCAACATGTCTACGAGATCGAACGAGAATTGACGGCGGTGTGCGGAAAAGAGGTTACGATCACATTCACCCCTCACGTGGTTCCCCTGAGCAGGGGGATTATCGCCACTATCTATGCAGACCTTCTTCAAGATGTGACTATAGAGCGGGTAAGGGAGGCCTATCAGGCTATGTATTGCAATGAGCCCTTTGTAAGGGTAGCCAGCCGGGGGGAGCTGCTCAGCACCACCGATGTGCGGGGAAGCAATTTCTGCAACATCTCGCTCAACATAGATTCGAGAACGGGCAAGCTCATCGCGGTCAGCGTGATCGATAATCTCGTGAAGGGTCAGGCTGGAAACGCCTTGCAGAACATGAATATCATGATGGGCGTTGAGGAAACCACGGGATTGATGCACGCCGGGAACTTCCCATGAGCAGAGGTGCTACATACACACCTTTCGTACCTGAATGAGATCGGTCAGACCGAGGAATACCTTCCTGATGCCGTCCTGCATAAGGGTTGCCATGCCATCCTCGATAGCCTGCTCCCTGATTTCCTCCATCTTTGACTTGACCTGGATCTTGTTCTTCATCGAGGTGGTACCTGCCAGGAGTTCGATGATCCCCGTCCTTCCCTTGTACCCCGTGTTCTGGCACTTCTGGCAGCCCTTGGGACGGCAGAGTGTAAGCTCACCATTGTAGGAGATGCCCAGTTTATCAAAGCCGTCTCCGTAAGCTCGAACCAGGGACTCGAATTCCTCCTCTGAGGGATGGTAGGACTCCTTGCAGTCCTTGCACAGGGTTCTCACCAGGCGCTGGGCGAGGATACCCAAGATGGCGTCGGCGAAGTTGAAGGGATCCATCCCCATATCGAGCAGCCGCGTGATGGTCTCGGGTGCGCTGTTGGTGTGAAGGGTGGAGAACACGAGATGGCCTGTGAGGGATGCCTCGATTCCCATGGATGCCGTCTCCTCATCGCGCATCTCCCCCACCATGATCACGTCGGGGTCCGCCCTCAGGAATGCCCTCATTGCAGAGGCGAAATTGAGCCCAATCCTGGGCTGCATCTGTACCTGGCGAAGGCCCTCTTGGGTGATCTCCACCGGATCCTCCGCGGTCCAGATCTTGGTCTCCGGTCTATTGATATAGTGTAGCGCCGAGTGGAGCGTGGTGGTCTTTCCGCTTCCGGTGGGCCCCACCACGAGCACGATGCCGTATGGCTTCTCTATCATGCCGATAAACTCGTTGTAATCGCGATCCCGCATGCCCATCTTATCCAGAGCTATGGGCTCGCCCGAGGCCAGCAGCCGCATGACCACATCCTCGTTTCCCCCTGTAGTTGGAACCGTAGCTACCCTCAGCTCGATGTCCAGGGGAGCGTACTTCTTGAACTTGATCTTCCCGTCCTGGGGGAGACGCCGCTCCGCTATATCCAGATCGCTCATGATCTTGATTCGGGAACAGATGGCGTTCTTATACGTGTATGGTATGGTCTGGTACACCTGGCAAGCTCCATCGACCCTGTATCTGATAACGGCGTCTGCCTTACCCATTCGAGGCTCTATATGGATATCCGAGGCTCCTCTGTTGTACGCATCGAAGATCATCTTGTTGACAAGCTGAACGATGGCTCCGTCCTCTTCGCTCATCACATCCAATTCTTCGTCCTCTTCCTCGCTCGTATCGAGCTGTCCCAGGATATCCTCAATGCTTTTGGCCCCTGATTCATTCAGGCTTGATCGTGAGACATCGAAGAAGTGGTCGATCATCTTGATGATGTCCTCCTTTAACGACACGCAGAACTCGAAATCCTTGCCGGCGATGAGCCCTTTTACGGTGTCTTGTGCGGGGAGGTAATTGGGATTCTCCATGGCTATTACAATCTTGGAATCGGATTGGTCCACGGGAACGAAGAGGTTGCTCTTCAAAAAGGAGGGTTTGAGGTTTTTCAGCAACTGGCCGGGGATTACCATCCTCTCATCAAAGGGAATAAACCTCGTCTTGTAGAATTCGCTTAGGGACTTACCGATGTCCTCCTTGGAGACGTGATAGTCGGACATGAGGATGTTCTCGACGCTGCTCTTCATCTTCCGCGCCAGCACCATGGACTGATCGAGGTCTTTTTGAGCGATAATGCTGTTGCTGATGAGGTAATCGAACTTCGTCTTTTTGGCCTGTTGCTTAAGCCGTTGGTGGTTGTAGAAGGCAATCCCGAGAACCTTGGCAATCTCGGTGATGGACTGTTGGTCTTCCAGGGTAAACTGGCTCCCGGTAACCTTGTTCATAAGCTGGATGACGCCCAGCAGGTATTTACTGAACTTGATAGGCGCAACCAAGACCTGCTTTGTCACATAGCCTGTCTTTTGGTCCCAACTCTTGTCAAATGTAAGCTCAGAATTGATCCCCTTGAGCTCCTCGTCATCATAGGCGTTTTTAATATTGATAATCCTGCCCGATACCCCACAGTAACCTGATATACTTGCGTTGCCAATAGGAACCCGTATCTCGTTAATCTCCTCGCCCACCTTGAATCTGGACACGAGCTCTTTATTGGCGCCATCGACGATATAAATCGTAATGCGGTCCGCATCGAATAGCGTAAGGATGCTGTCCTTCAAATTGATCAATATCTCATCGATGTTCTTTGCGGAATGGATCTTATTGGTAATGAAGTTGAGGCTTCTGCTGAATTGGAGTTCTTTTTGCAAGGCTTCTACATCGGTAACCTTCTCTCTTTTATTTTGTTCTTTGGGAAGCGCCATATCGATTATGCTCTAAGCTTTAAGCTCTAAAATTATCATAACTTGATGCTTTTTTCCACAACATTTTATGTTACAGGTGCACGACAAATTTATGGGTAACATTCCTTAAGCGCAACTCCGATACTCCCAGAAATCTTCCCATCGATTACTGAGGATACAGCAACGTAAGGAAATGAT
>QMLW01000322.1 GCA_003646935.1 Deltaproteobacteria bacterium | reverse complement strand
CTCTCATGCTGCATCCTGGCAGTCAGTGCTACCATTGCCAGGTTGTGGGCATTCATGATATCGTTGATATCTCCGGTGAGGCCCATGGAAAACTCGGTGAGGGGTATAAGCAATGCATTCCCGCCACCTGCGGCGGTCCCCTTGATATTCATCGTAGGCCCTCCAGATGGTTGCCGAAGGCAGCCACCTACATTCAGGCCTCTCTTTCCCATGCCTTCCATCAAACCCATAGACGTTGTGCTCTTGCCTTCACCCAACGGTGTTGGTGTGATCGCCGTTACCTCTATGTATTTGCCGTCAGGCTTATCCTTGAGGCGTTCGATGATCTTCATGAAATCGAGCTTGCAAAGCCTACCCATTGGTAGGATCTCATCCCTCTGGAGATTTATCTTCTCTCTCCACTCCTCTGGCGTCGGCATGTTCTCTTCTGCTGCCTCCGAGATCTGCCAATCGCTCATTTCAACTGCATTGTAAGCCATTTGATTCCTCCTTTTTTATTGGTTACACAATCCCGTTCTCACATACCTATGCCACACATCCTATCATTGATAGTCACTGTCACCTGCTCGTAAACTCAGCGGGCTTCTTGAAAAACAATCGGCAAGCAATGTTGCTGCGCTTACTCCTCACCCCTCATCTCACAGGCATGGTATCGGAACAACAAACACCGTTCTGGAGCACAGCCACAGAGGGTAACACTAACGAGTCAGAATAAAAAATGGCAAGTCCTATCTAATGAAAATAGGAATCTTTGTCAAGCAGAAATTTTTTTATGCGGTATATCAAAAAGCCTGTTTCAACCCGGTTCATTGCTCGATGAACGGTTCACCTTCAAAATCGCATAGTGGCAGCGGGTTTTACCTAGATCATGGCCAAAATCGCCTTAGTCATGCGGCACTCTGTCCTTACCCTGCGGCATTAATCACCACTTCGGTGATGTCCATGATTTTGATCTTGCCCCGCTCCTCCTTGGGGATGGCACGGGCCCCTTTTCTGAGGTTATCCTTGCATGCGGGGCAGCCAGAGACGATGAGCTCCGCCCCCACATCAAGGGCATCACGAACCCTGAGGGCCGCCATGTCCACCGCCATCTCCGGGTTGTAGGCCTGCATGCCGCCTCCACCGCCACAGCAGCGTGCATCGAGCCTATTTTTCTCCATCTCCACGAACTCAACGCCGGGAACCCTCTTGAGGATATTCCTGGGCTCCTCGAAGATCTTGCAGGACCTCCCGAGGTCGCAGGGATCGTGGTAGGTGATCTTGCCTGACAGCTCCCCTTTTAGTTCGATTCTGCCCTCATTGATCAGCCTGTCGAAGTACTGCACCGAGTGGTATACATTAAGGCCCAGGTCGCCTATCTCCGGGTAGAGCGTGGTGAAGGTCTTGTAGCAGCCAGCACAGGGTGTTACCAGCTCGCGTGCCCCTGTTGCCCTCATCTTCTCGATGAGCCTCCGAGCCTGAGGCTCAAATTCATCGGAGCCCATGAGGTAGAGCGGGAACCCACAGCATGTTTCCTCGGTGGCGAGGGTCGTGTAGTCCACGCCAGCGGCATCCAAGGACTTGATAAAGCTCGGCACGATCTTCATATCCATGTAGCTCGGAAGGCAGCCCATGAAGAGCAGGGTTTCGGCATGGGATTTGAGCTCCCCCTTCCTGACCTTTTCCCTGAGCACAGGGGGGTAGATCTCGATCCTCTCATCCTGGGCACTCGCGAACACATTGCCCTGCTTGAAGATGCTGTCTCTCACCCCTGTTAACGATTCAGGGGCGAGGCCATCCTTGTAGAGCCTCTTTCTTACCTCCTCGACGATTTCATTCCCCTCAACACCGGCCGGACACGTATAGGTACAGGCCTTGCACGCGGTACAGGTGTAAAATATATCGGCAATTTCAGCGGAAGGCTCGAGGGATCCGTCCATCAACTCTTTCAGCAGGAGCATCTTGCCTCGAGTATTCATAGCCGGCCGAAGAGTCAGCCCGAATATGGGGCATACCGCTTGGCAAAACCCGCAGCTCGAACACCTCAGTATTTGATCGCGGTATTTCTTTTCAAATTCGTAGGTAGCTTCCATCTTGTCACTCCTTAGCAGCTTATAGTTCAAATCTCATGGCTTGCAGCAGGTGAATGGGGGCTTTCCCCTTTCAGACATAAACTTGCAGCTTCCTTATGAATCCAAGGCCATCTTACCGGGATTAAGGATATTGTTGGGGTCAAAGAGCTTCTTGATGCTGCGCATTACCTCCATGCTCACTTCGTCGTGCTCGAGGGGCATGAACCGTGCCTTGGCCAGCCCGATGCCGTGCTCGCCGGTAAGGGTGCCGCCCAACCCGATCACCTCATCGTAGATATCCTCTGAGGCCTTCTCCACGCGTTCGACTTCTTCCGGATTTGTTCCATCGAAGCTGATGGTTGGGTGGAGATTCCCGTCGCCGGCGTGACCAACGGTTGGTATCTTCAGGTCATACTTCTTGGCTATATGGGAGACGAACCTAAGTATATCGGGCATCTTTGATATGGGCACGGACAGATCCTCTACAAAGAGATTGGTATTAACCCGGGACATGACCCCATAGGCCGTTTTTCGGGCTGTCCACAAGGCCTCGGCTTCCTCAGCCGAGCTGGCCCGCTTGACCGTGGAGGCATTGTTCTTGTTGAAGATATCGATGATCTTGGCAAGTTGGAACTCCGTCTCGTCCTCGGTGTGCCCGTCCGTTTCTGCCACCAGGATCGCCTCTACTTCGGGAAGGTTGAGATCGGTGTTCTGGTTGAGGGCTATGAGCGTCTGCTGATCAACTATCTCCAACGCACTGGGCACGATCCCGGAGTGCATAATTTCCGCTACAGCACTGCCGGCATCCCCTAGGTCATCAAAGGTGGCCATGGTGGTAAGGGTAAGGGGCAGTTTGGGATTGATTTTCAGGGTAATTTCCGTGATTACACCAAGGGTTCCCTCAGAGCCGACAAAGAGCTTGGTCAGATCATAACCCGATACGCTCTTCATGCACTTTGAACCTGTGTGCATCACCCTGCCATCGGGCAAGACCACTTCCAGAGCCATCACGTAATCCTTGGTGGTACCATACTTGGCTCCCTTGATACCTCCGGCGTTGCAGGCTACATTGCCGCCAAGGGTGGAAACGGTGCCGCTCGCCGGATCAGGCGGAAAAAAGAATCCGTAGGGAACGAGTGCCTTCTCGAGTGAGGCATACACGACGCCCGGCTGGACCACGGCCAAGCGATCCTCAATGCTGATTCTGATAATCTTATTCATTCGCCCCAGATCGATAATGACGCCGCCTCGTTCAGGCACGCTCAAACCTGACAGAGAGGTTCCCGCACCACGGGCAGTAACGGGAAATTTTTCCCTATTGGCGAGCTTGAGGATGGCCGAAACCTGATCAGTGCTCGTTGCCCACACCGCTGCAT
>QMLW01000321.1 GCA_003646935.1 Deltaproteobacteria bacterium | reverse complement strand
GCCCTCTGCCCCGCCTACCTCGGGGTGAAGGTGGTGGTAGCCAAGTCGATAGAGAGGATCCATCGGCAGAACCTCATCAATGTCGGCATCGTGCCGTTGTTGTTCGAGCATGAAGGTGACTACGACCGGATTGAAGAAGGCGATTCCATTGAAATCCCGGAGGTACGCTCACGGTTAGCTCAACGCTCGGATATCGTGGCAATCAATAGCACAAAGCACACCCGGATATCCCTGAAACACGACCTGAGCGAGAAAGAGATCCGGATACTATTGAAGGGAGGGAAGCTGAATTACTATGCAGGATAAATGCTCGCACAGAATAACGCTCATAAGGAGCGATGGCGTGGGCCCTGAGCTCGTGGGCGGCCTCGGGGTAGCTCCGGGGGCGAACATCGGCGATACCTATGCGGTATTCGAGGCCACCCATAGCTCTGCGCCTAAGTATACGGACATGAACAAGGTCAATCCAGCAGGCCTGATCTTAAGCGGGGTACTGATGTTACGCCACCTTGGAGAACGTGAGGCGGCGGAGAGACTGGAGAGGGCAACTGCTGCAGTGATCGAAAAGGGAAGGGACGTAACCTATGATTTAAGGCCGCCGCACGATCGGAAGTTCGCTGTGGGCAACCAGGAGATGACAGAGGCAATTATCAGACACATACGGAGGGACTAACCATGGATAAAAAGATATTATTAGAACTCGCTGAGATGTCCGAGCAATCGAGCCTGATCGATGACGGGCTGTATAAAAAATACGATGTCAAACGAGGGCTCAGAAACGGGGATGGGACCGGAGTACTGGTGGGCCTCACCCATATTGGGGATGTGATCGGCTATGAGCGGGTGGATGGTGCTGTGAAACCCATCCACGGGAAGCTCCTGTATAGAGGCATTGCATTGACCGACATTGTCAGGGGCTTCCAAGGAGAGGGAAGACCTGGGTTTGATGAGACGGTATTTCTCCTTCTGTTCGGGCGGCTTCCGAGCAGGAGCGAGCTCGAGCTCTTTTCCGCCTACCTGGTCCAGCTACGGAATCTGCCGGAGTATTTCACCGAGGATATGATACTCAAGCTAAAAGGCAAGGACATTATGAATATGCTCGCTCGCTGTGTGCTGGCCCTCTATACCCTGGATGAGAACGCCGATGATCTCTCAACCCACAATATCCTAGAGCAGAGCATCAGCCTTATCGCGAAGTTCCCCACCATCATCGCCTATGCATATCACTCGATGCGCCACCAGTATCATCACAAGCCCCTATCGATACGCTACCCTAAACAGCACCTCCATACGGCCGAGAACTTCCTCTACATGGTAAAGGGTGGTGCAAGGTATACGCCCCTTGATGCGAAGACGCTTGATCTGTTGTTGGTCCTCCATGCGGAACACGGAGGAGGTAATAACTCCAGCTTCACAACCCATGTGGTGAGCTCTTCAGGTACCGACACCTACTCCGCAATCGCAGCGGCAATCGGCTCTCTCAGGGGACCGCTCCACGGCGGCGCAAACCTGAAGGTGATGGGTATGATGGATGATATTAAGGAACACGTAGTCAACTGGAAAGATGAGCATGAGGTATCGCACTATTTGACGAAGATATTACATGGAGAAGCCTTTGATGGATCAGGGAAGATCTACGGCTTAGGTCATGCTGTCTACACCTTATCGGATCCAAGGGCTGTGCTTCTGAAGGAACAGGCCCGGGAGCTCGCCGAGGAAAAAGGGAGGCTCGATGAGTTCGAATTATACAACGTCATTGCGAGGGTGGCACCGAAAGCCTTCTCGGAGTTTAAAGGAAGTAGTGCGGTGATTGCACCGAACGTGGATTTCTACTCGGGTTTTGTCTACGATTGTCTGGGAATCCCTCGAGAGATATACACTCCCCTATTCGCGATGGCGAGGATTGCGGGATGGTGTGCTCACAGGCTCGAGGAGCTGATAAGCTCAAGGAAGATAATTAGGCCCGCGTACAAGAATGTTGCGGGAACCCGAGGATATCTTCCACTCATCGAGAGGAATTAGTAGGCGGGGCATTTCCCGTAAAGAGCCTGAAAGGGCATAGCGAATTTCTTCTCAATCTCTCCTCACTATCCTGCCAACGAGGTCATAGGCGTGTGCCTCGGTGATCTGGACTGCTACGATCTCCCCCACCATGCCCAACCCCTCGTTGATCAAAATGCGCCCGTCCACATCAGGGGCCATGGTAGCGTCCCTCCCGCTCAAGAGGAGATCTGTTTCCTCACACAAGCCCTCCACGAGCACCGGAAGGGTATTCCCGATTAGCCGCTGGTTGCGCCCCCTGCTGATATCCGCCTGGATCTCCATGAGCTCCCGAACCCTGCGCTGCACTGCTCTTTGTGGTATGGCGCCCTTGAGCCTCGCCGCGCGGGTACCCTTCTCGGGGCGGAAGGGGAAGACACCCAGCCGATCGAACTGTACCTCTCTTACGAATTCGCAGAGCTCCCTGAATTGCTCCTCCGTCTCCCCCGGAAAGCCCACTAAGAGCGTTGTTCTGAGGGCGATCCTTCTGGATCTGCTCCTGATTCGTTCCACCAATCGATAGATCGATTCCTCGGGCCCGATAGGTCGCCCCATAGCCCTCAGGATATCCCGATTCACATGCTGTATGGGCACATCGAGGTACGGGCACAGCACCTCCTCGGTGTCTATGAGATCGAGGAGCCCTTCGGTAATATGGCTGGGATGAGCGTAGAGGATTCTGAGCCACTTCATCCCCTCTATACCCACAAGGGCCTCCAGTAAATCCTCGAGCGTGCGAGGTGGATTGAGGTCATGGCCGTAGGAGGTGGTGTCCTGGGCCACGAGATTGAGCTCGATTACCCCGCGTTCCACCATGGCCCGTGCCTCGATAAGGAGCGACTCCACGGTCCTGCTCCTATACGTCCCCCTAAGTGCGGGGATGATGCAGTAGGAACAGGAATGGGAACATCCCTCTGCAATCTTGAGGTAGGCGGTGTAGAATGGCGTGGTCTGGGCCCTGGGGTAACGATGGTCAGCGAGAAAGAGCGGTCTGTCCATGAACATAACCGGGCTGCTGCCCTCAGTGGGCTTCATGAGCTCGAGCACCCGGTAAATCTGACCGGTACCAAGCCATCCGTCGACCTCCGGCATTTCCCTGATAAGCTTTCGGCCGTATCGCTGCACGAAACAGGCCGCAACAATAAGGCGGCTCAGCCTCCCCTCTTGCTTATAGCGAGCAAGCTCGAGGATCGTATCGATGCTCTCCTCAGTGGCCGGCCTGATAAAGGCGCAGGTGTTCACGATCGCGATCTCGGCATCCGAAGGATCATCGGTGATTTCGTATCCATCGCCCTTGATAAGGCCGAGCATGAGCTCGCTGTCCACGAGGTTCTTGGCGCAGCCGAGGTTGATGAAAAATACCCTTGCCATATTGTTCTATCCTTAGGAATATGTGC
>QMLW01000320.1 GCA_003646935.1 Deltaproteobacteria bacterium | reverse complement strand
CGTCCATATTTACAATTATGCCGACTCTCCTCTCCGCACCTTATCACCAGGGAACTTACTAGAATAATTTTTGATGCTCTTGGCAAGCGACTGCCCCGGCTCAGGATACCATTATCTGTTGCCCTCTTAATTGGCCAACCCTTTGATTGGGCAATTCGTTTAACTGGAAAGAACCTTCCAATATCAAAAGCCCGTATCAAAAAATTTCTATTCTCTCCCCCAGTGGAGATAGAAAAACAACGGGGTCAGGTCCAAGTTAAATAGGCTTCGCATTTAACGGGATAAGTCTTCATTCTTGACAACAGGTCTTCATTTTTGACAAAAATATTGGTCTGTAATCGGGGACTTCATAATGGCTCAAGGCTAGAAGTTATGAGATTGACATTATGAATTTTAAGGTGCTAAATTAAAGGCATGAAAAATTTAATCATCATAACCGGATTAATAATAGGATTATTTACTCCTTCTTTACTTATTGCTGTTGAGAGGGCGCCAAGGATAAGTGACAAGGAGATAGTGGAAAGGCTTACCAGATTGGAAGAAGGTCAGAAGAATCTTGAAAAACGTTTTGATGACCTTCGCTCTGAGATTAACAGTCGTTTTGATGATGTCAATAGACGTATCGATGACCTTCGTTCTGAGATGAACGGTCGCTTCAATACACTTGAATGGATGATAGGGCTCTTCATCACAATTTCCCTTGTAATCCTGGGATTTGTCCTGCGTATGCAATGGCAGATGCATAGAAGACAAACTCGAATGGAAACAACCCTTGAGACGCATAAGGATGAGCTTTCTTTCCTAAAGGGTCTCATAGAAAAACTACTTCCCCCTAAGGACGTATTATAGTAATTAATGCGGTTCGCCATACGGTGCGCCCTGGTATCACGGGTTGGGCACAGGTCAACTACCGTTACGGGGCTTCAGTGGAAGATGCCCTTCGAAAACTTGAGTATGACCTCTACTACATCAAAAACATGTCCCTTCTTCTGGATCTCAAGATTATGCTTAAGACCATCGGGGTCGTGATCTTCGGGCAGGGAGCGAGGTAGGCCGGAGGCCAGAAGTCGGAGATCAGAGGTCGGGAAAAGCCAGAGGTCGGAAGTCGAAGGGCAGAGATCAGAAGTCAGAAGTCGGATACGGCAACAAAACAAATAAAATCTGGGAAGGACCTTAAGGTCTATCAGAAGGCATATGGATTGGCTATGGAGATATTTAATATCAGCAAGACTTGGCCAGGAGAGGAAAAGTTTTCACTGACTGATCAGATTAGGAGGTCTTCGCGTTCTGTATGTGCGAATTTGAGGGAAGCATGGGCAAAGCGCAGGTACGAGGCACATTTTATCAGCAAGCTCACAGATGCTGACGGAGAAAACAGTGAAACTGATACTTGGCTGGACTTTGCGAAGGATTGTGGGTACTTCAGCGAAGAACAGCACCGTCACCTTATAGAAGAATGTCAGACAGTCGGTGCGATGCTCGGTTGGATGATCAAAAATTCAGCTTCATTTCTGCCTAAATCCAGGTAATAAGTCAATATCAGAGCGATTATTGACCTCTGATATCTGACTTCCGACTTCTGACATCCGGTACACTAATGGGAGAGGATTTTTAAGAAAAATAGGCAGGATTATCAGAAGGAAATCTGTAGGTGTGGGAGGAGTCCCGGTCGTTGCTGGATTTTTTGAAGAAGTAGCACGATATAAGCAAGCTTTGACTCAAAGCTATGCTAAAATCCTGGGAAAGGAAAGGGCGGAGAGGGTGGCAAAGCTGGATAAGAGCCTGCTTTCTCCTGATTCCTATCTTTTTAAGAGTGCTCAGTTGGAAGAATTTATAACAGGCGGGTTCTCCGGGGAGGAGAACCCGCTTTTTTATGTGGGGATGGACCTGGGGAAAAACCATGAATTTGAGATCGGTCCCACTGGGCGCATAGAGGCCCATTCAAGGATGTTAAAGACCTTTCCACTATTTTTCCTAAGCCCAAAGATGGTGTACTTTCGGCAAGCGTGCGCAGGCCAAAAAAAGTCAGGCACGGGGCATTCAGCGGGAGGGCGCCCGGGTTTCGACAAGTACCATGCTGACCAGCAGAATAACAGAAAAGTAAAAGGGGTCACACCTATCGATTTTTTCCTCACCTTCTTTTTCATCACAGGCATTCGGGCCTTTTTCCGTCTCTACTACGCCGGCCCGAACAGGAAAAGGGGGAAAGGATATCCTGGTGGTAGGGGCTGGTTCTGCCGGAGAACAACTCATTAGAGATATGCTGAGATCACCACGATCCAGTTATCTGCCTACCCATTTCCGGTCAAGCCGGTATTGGGTAACCTTCCAAACCCCAATCGCACATCCACCAGAGGCAGCAATGGAGTGGATAGAGGAAAGTGAATTAAAAAGGTTCTTTCGAGCCAGAATGAAGCTCAAATCTGCCGGGACCATAAGCCACCTTACACAAAGGGCGGCCGGCGCGGATCTGCTTTTTCACGAAGATGACGACTATATGGAGTTTCTGAGGAGAATGAAGGAGGTCGCCCGAAACTATCAGCTGGAGATTCGAGCTTCCATAGTCGCGCAAAGAATGCTCGTGCAATCTCCCTCAGAGAGCTTTCGGGTACCCGATCCCACTTTTCCCAATACCGTTTGCTAGTGAGTTCATCGATGTCCACAGGACGAATATGCTGGATGGCCGTTCGTTTATACCACGTGGCCAGTTTGTTCTTGCTCACTGCCTCCACCATGCGATTCCAAACACCGTAAAGGAAATACTCGCCGATCGTTGGTCCTTTTTCCCGATCACCTGGTGGAATCACCCTGTCAACCAGAGCGCAGAGATCGATATCCTTACTTACATGGTGCGCCAGCCACAAGGCCCCAAACTCTTCTACCTTGAGGGTAAGCGCTTCTTGCCTTTGACCGGTTGCAAGGGAAAGCACTCGTGCTGGTGATCCAATATAGCTCTGAGATACCACCTTTGGTTTTCCATGGACACGGGCTATTTCCCGAACATACAGGTAGGGTCTTCCCTTTTTCTTCTTGATATGGAAGTGCGCCATATCACCAACATATCAAATAGGGCCTTACATGCAAGTAAAAAATCAAAGAGAACCAGATCAGCCGGTTGTTTATGTTACAGTAAAAAGCCTTAAACCCGCTAAATCAAGACTCCTTAACCCTGAGCTTGCTGTGGCATAGAGGTTTGTTGTGGAATATCATATGAAAAATCCATAGGCTATGCACCGGAGCATGAGAATATGATCCCTTCCTTTTACGGGCTGAACGCAGGCGTCCCGGACGAGACGTCCCCGGCCCGCCCTTTCAATGAGTACGGCAAAAGCCAGCTTCAGGCAGAAGAGGTCTTCCGGCGTTGGGCCGGAGAAGATCCGGCGCGTTCCTTTGTAATTGTCAGGCCCGCTGTCATTTTTGGGGAAGGCAACAGGGGGAATGTTTACAACCTGCTTT
>QMLW01000319.1 GCA_003646935.1 Deltaproteobacteria bacterium | reverse complement strand
GTTATGCTTGAATATTCCTATATTTTCTATTGGAATTTCAGCAAATTCTAACCCTAGGTCAATCAAGGTTTCCACATCCTCCGGCCTCCTGGCAGTTCCCCCAAGGGCAATTGTTCCCTTTTTCCTTTGCGTACCGTTCACGTGGTGTTCATCCTCATAAGGCTATATACTAGAGCCTGATGCATGGTATGGGCTTCCACTGCGCCCAAGCGCACTCCAAGCATTATCCCCGCGGTTAGCTGAATCATAGCATAAATAATCTTCTCATAGTTAGCGAGATACCATGGCGTTACTTTTTTTTGACTGCGGAATGGGATTTGCGTGGTTCTATATAATACATGTCGGCTCAGAACCCAGCTCCTGCAGCTCGTTGCTTGAGCTTGGAATTGATTTATCAGCAAATCTTTGCTAAAGAAATCAGATTCGGTTATACTTATAATTGTATAGGAATGGAGGAGGATAGAACGAGATGAAGATTCTCTTGACAGGGGCAAAGGGGCAGCTCGGCAGCGAGTGCAAAGAGGTGATGAAAAGCGACTACGAGGTCATAGACACGGATCTAGAGGAATTCGACATCACCAGTTGGGATAATGTGATCTTGACTATTAGTCAGCTATCTCCCGATATCATTCTCAATTGTGCTGCATTTACCAATGTGGATGAGTGTGAGACAAAAAGAAGGGAATCTGAGAGGATTAATGTGGAAGGCCCGAGGAATCTCGCGCAAGGGGCCGCGCGATATGAGAAGGTGATCGTGCATATTTCCTCCGATTTTGTATTCAATGGACGCAAGAGGTTGCCACAGCCTTATTTTGAAGATGATCCCATGAGCCCCCTCTCGTTTTACGGCGTTACCAAGATGGAGAGCGAGACCGCCGTAAAGCAAAATGCCTTGAACTACATTCTCATCAGAACGGGCTGGCTCTACGGAATACGGGGCGACAACTTCATCAAGAGGATTCTTGCGCTTGCCCTTCAAAAGGATCAAGAGTCCCTCCGTGTAGTGAATGACCAGTTCGGCTCTCCCACGTGGTCGTATAGGCTCGCCCAGCAGATAAAGGTATTGATAGATAAAGGCAAAGAAGGGGTATACCACGCTACCTCAGAGGGTTACTGTAGCAGATACGAGTGGGTGCAGTACATTCTCGAACGCATGGATATAAAAATTCCAGTTTTTCCATGCACAAGCGATGAGTATCCAACGCCGGCAAAGAGGCCGGCGAATTCAATCCTCGAGAATCGACAGTTGAAGACAGAAGGCCTCAATATCATGCCCAGCTGGCAAAAGGACCTCGATACCTTTCTTGACACCTACGGTGAGACGCTCGTAAAGGATGCGGAGGGATATCCAGCCTAGACCGAGGCGTTTTGTTTTGCAATACACTGCTTTTGGGCTTATACTATGCCAACCGGAAAAGGCCAGGTGCTCAGCACAACGTCCAAGGGTGTGTAGTCCAAACCTTGTGAACTAAGAGAATGTAACAGGAAAAGGAGGCGCGTGATGTTTGTAAAAGATGTGATGACAATGAATGTAGTCAGTATCCCAAGCAACACCTCCATTGCCGACGCAAAGAGGATCATGGAGGCCCACAAGATTCGCCGATTACCTGTCGTTGACAGGGGGAGGCTCGCGGGCATCGTTACCGAGCGCAGGTTAGAACAATACACACCTTCTAAGTCAACCTCGCTCAGCGTGTGGGAAATCGGCTACCTGCTCGGCAATACACCGGTAAAGGATATCATGGAAAAGAATGTGGTTACCGTAACGCCTGATATGACCGTAGAAGAGGCCCTCGGAGTGGCACAGAACCAAGGAGTGGGAGCGGTCCCGGTAGTTGAGAATGGAAGATTGGTGGGCATCGTTACCACGAATGATTTCTTCTATAAGATTGCGAACCCAGTCCTCGGTATCGGCATGCCCGGTACCAGGGTTGAGGTAATAGGCAAGGGAAGAGATACGGTCATTGAAGATGTTGTTTCGCTGGCAAATAAGCAGGGAATAAGGATCATCACCATCCACGTGATCAGCATAGCAGAGGAGCCAGGAGAGAAAAAGGACATTGTAATCCACCTGGATACAGAAGACACAACAGCGTTTGTTGAAGAGACAAAGAAAAAGGGGTATGAGGTAATCGTAAGGATGAGATAACCCCTTTGAATACCCTATCTCCTATGAGAAGCCGGCCTACTACGAGTGCCGGTTTTTCTGCGAGTAGGCCTCTTCGCCTTTTATACGGGAGATGGAAGCATAGTGTGCATGATAAAAATCAGGGCCCTGTATCGCTGGGATATCATCTAAGCATCGCGTGTTTGGGCCTGTCCCCGGAAGGAGCGCGTTCTATCTATGGCGGGAATGGCAGACATACCCCTCATCTTTCATGATAAAGCCAGAAGGGAATACAAAAAAACGGAAATAACCGCACCCTTTTCCCAATCCCAGGCCATGAGCGTGCGGAAGTTCCACCGGAGCTTCCCGCAGTACCAGCCAACGCCATTAGTACGACTCACCAACCTTGCCCGTAGGCTGAGTGTTTCCGATATCTATGTGAAGGACGAGTCCCAGCGATTCGGTCTCAAGGCCTTCAAGGTGCTGGGCGTAACGCACGCCGTAGCCCATGTAATCGCCGAAAGGAGGGGAGTGAATGAGAATAGCCTATCCTTCGGCTTATTTGAATCGGATTCCATTCAACGTGAGCTGAGTCGTATCACCCTGGTGACCGCAACCGATGGTAACCATGGGCGTGCTGTGGCGTGGGCTGCCCAGATATTGGGATGTCGCGCAGCAGTTTATATGCCAAAAGGGTCTGCTGCGCCGAGGATTGAAGCGATTCGGGAGCACGGAGCAGCGGTAGAGGTAATAGATGGGAATTACGATGATGCGGTACACCTTGCAGCCGAACGAGCTCGGGAGCCCAATTGGATCTTGGTTCAGGACACCGCGTGGGAGGGGTACGAGGATCTCCCGTTAAGGATAATCCAGGGCTATCTCACAATCATGGATGAAGCGCTCGAGCAGCTCAATCAAGAGGCACCGACCCATGTGTTCGTCCAGTGCGGCGTCGGTTCCCTGGCAGCAGCTATGCAGGCCTATCTCGTGGAATTATTCGGTGCCAACAGACCGAAATTCATCGTGGTTGAGCCCCTTGGGGCTGCCTGTTTTTACAAATCCATGGCTGCCAATGACGGGCAGCCTCACAAAATCGGTGGAAATTTGAATACCATCATGGCGGGGCTAGCATGTGGTGAACCGAATATCATGGCTTGGAGGATCTTGCGTAAATACGCAGATGGATTTATTGCCTGTGATGATTCCGTGGCCCTGTCGGGCATGCGGATCCTCGGAAATCCACTTCCAGGAGATGAACTGATAGTTTCCGGTGAGTCAGGTGCGGTAACTGCGGGATTGCTAGCTGAGATACTCGGCAGTTCAACCTACAGCGGCATCAAGGATGCCCTTGAGC
>QMLW01000318.1 GCA_003646935.1 Deltaproteobacteria bacterium | reverse complement strand
TCAGGATAACCATACCACTTGGATCCCCTAACCGATAGGGCCCCCGTTGGGCACACATCTACGCAGTGCATACAAAAGACGCAGCTCCCATCCACGTGGAGTTTTTCAAATGAAGTTCCCACCTTTGTATCATGACCCCTTCGAATGAATGAGATGGCGCTTTGTCCGAGACTCTCTTCACAGGCCCTGATACACCTGCCACACAGGATGCATAGATTATAATCCCTGTCCATGAATGGATCGTCTCTTTCCAGCGGAACATCCTTATAGATAAATGGATACCTAATCTCTTGTAATCCCAGATATTCAACTAATTGCCTTAATTCACAGGTATCCCGTTTTGAACACATATTGCAGCCTGTGACCCTTCCGGCCTTTAAGGATGGGGAATTAAATTGCGCACATGTTTCCCTGATAGGACACACTAAACAGGCAGAAGGATGTTCAGAAAGGATTAATTCTAATATCCCCTTTCGTAATGTCTCGATCGCATCTGAATTGGTGGTAACAACCATATCAGGCTCAGCAGGTGTTGTGCAGGATGTTACGTACCCTCTAACGCCATCGACCTTTACAATACACAGCCGGCATGATCCTGTAGACGGCAAATCCGCCCGTGCACACAGGGTAGGGATATAGATACCTGATCTCCTGGCAACCTCCAATATTGTCTCGCCCGGGGAAAAGGATACGGTCTTCCCGTTAATGGTCATCGTTGCCGTTGCTGTACGGCTACTCTCAGCTACCTCTGCCATGGTTCCTTACTTAGTTTATCGGGTTTGTTGAGTTTCTTGTGTCTGTTACGTGGAACACAACAAACGCAGAAACCGAATGAACCCAAAACCTACCCCTTTGACTCGTTCCTATATATCTTATCAATAGTTCTTGATAACTTCGCGGGACTCATTTGACCATACACCTCATCATCAATGGTCACCACAGGAGCTAAGGCACAGCATCCCAGACATGCCACCCGCTCAAGGCTGAATAATCCGTCCTTTGTGGTTTGCCCTGGAATAATACCTAGTTTCGATCTAACTGCCTCGAGGATTACACCACCACCGCCAACAAAACATGCAGTCCCCGTACAGCACCTTATAAGATGTTTCCCTGGCTTTTCGAATTTGAACTGGGCATAGAATGATGCTGTACCAAAGATCTCATGCTCGCTCATATGGAGTTCGTCGGCAATCATGCCTATTGACTCATAGGAGAGGTATCCGGCATAGGAATGAAGGGCCTGTAATATTGGGATCAGGTTATTTTTATCCCCGTTGAATTTATCAATTACGGCATAGGTCATTTCCCGCAGGCGTTCAGGCTCTGAAAGGGTTTCCAGAGAAGGCCTGGCCTCCAGTTTTCGGCGCTCGTCTAGTGCATCTGAAAGGGCTTGCAATATCTTTTCATCAATGCTTGGAAGGGATATGTGCCCGGTTTTTGTGAGGGCTCCGAATCTCTCGATTACCCTCATCTCTTCGGCCTCTTTCCGATGTATCGCCTCATTAACTGCCTTGATTATCTCATCGGGCGTAAATGGCTTGGAAACATAATCCATTGCCCCCCTCTTCATGGCCTCAGTCGCCCTTTCGATACTCGGATACCCACTGATCATAACCACTGCAGAACCCGGCGAGGTATCTTCTAGCCTGGTTATCACCTCCATTCCGTCAAGGCCTGGCATCATCCAGTCACACAGAATCACGTCAAAGTAGGTATCCAACACGAGGCTCAGTCCCTCTTCCGGACCAGTCGTGGTAACGACATAGAAACCCTCCGCCTCAAAGATGCGCATGCATGATGAGAGCACCATCTGATCATCATCTATGACCAGCATCTTTCGAGCCATAGGACTTACTCCTTTTCAAGGGCCCCTTGCACCGCGCTGAGCAACTCCTCAGGGGTGAAGGGCTTTGGGATAAATGCGGCGGCTCCCCTCCGGGTTGCCTCCTCTACGGTCTCAACCGTGTGGTATCCGCTCATCAAGAGCACGGGTGTTTTCGGGCAGAGCTCCCGAACCACGTCCATGAGATAAAAGCCGTCGCGCTCTGGCATCTTGATGTCGATGAGCACAAGCGAGACCGTGGTCCCTTCGAGCACTTCCAGGGCCTCCTCAGCGGTGGGAACGAGCAACACGTCGAAGCCCTCCTCCTCCAGAATCCTCCTGCAGGTGCTCAACACAATTGCTTCGTCATCTACCACGAGTAGCTTCATGGGGTTTAGCTGTTCTCTGCCATTTGTGAGCATTTCGCAGTCAAGCGATCAGGGCATAAAAGCCTCACTTCGCGCAACTATCCCACATAGGTCATGGTGAACCCTGCTCCCGTGAGCTCCTTGACGATGGGATCGGCGTCCTCGGCCTGGATCCTCAAGATGATCATGTAGTCGCCCTCCTCGGGCCTCAGGAAGGTCATCAGGCTCAGCAGCACGGCCTTTCTGTCATCCAGGATGCCCATGATCCGCTGCATGTTGCCGAACTGCTTGGTCACCTTGAGGTCGATGCGCGTGCCCTTGATCCGTACCCCCAGGACCCGGGTCATCACCCGCACGATGTCCGATTCGGTGACCATGCCCACCAGCCGGCCGTTGTCAACCACGGGGAAGGCTCCGTAGCCCATGTCCTGTCCCAGCTGGAGCGCCTCCTCGGCGGGCATATCAGGGGAGACGGTGTGGGGTTTTTTGACCATGATCTCCTTGACGGTCATCTTGGCCAGCAGGTACTGGAGCTCGTGGATGCTCAGGGCGGTGGCAGGGGAGGGGGCCGCCTCCAGCAACATCCGCTCGGTTACCAGGCCCACCAGCTTGCCCTTTCTCATCACCGGCAGCCGCCTGATCTTATGAGCCTCCATGATCTTCCTGGCATCGTGAATGGAGGTTTTCTCATCAACGGCCACAACGTTGGTACTCATAAAGTCCTTTATTTTCATTTTTGCCTCCTTATTCTCATTTACGGTGACCAGGGCCCTCAGGGCCCAATAAGTCCTTTGATTGCAGGAAATATCCTTATGCTCAAGGGTTGTAGCAGGACATACTCCAGGCTACTACTATAATCTATGATACAATGTATTGATGTAAAAGGCCATGTACAATCAGGTAGTTTACTCAAAAGAAAAAGAGCCACACCCATTTTTACCTAGGGGTGGGTATTCTTGGTGCGAATCCCCTATCCGCCTTAGGGCGAAATACCTAGCCAAACATAGTTGAAATTCGCTTCAACTTGATTGTATAGAAATTTCCTTTTTTAGAGCGGCGAAGCCGCGTTGCATAAAATCGCGAGGCGATTTTATAACTTGAAAGCCTTGCTCATATTCTTATACTGTGTAAGCCCTCTTATTTTCCATGGGCCATGAGTGAACTTAGTTCGCTTCGCTCACAATTGGAATATTGGAATGATGGAATAATGCCTGCCTGTCGGCAGACAGGGGTTCTTAAGAAAATGGGGCAGTGGTTTATTGGTAAGATTTCTCTTGACAG
>QMLW01000317.1 GCA_003646935.1 Deltaproteobacteria bacterium | reverse complement strand
CCAGAATACCGCCCCCTCAAAGCCGCCCGAAGACGGCAAGCTGCGAAGGCTCAACCCCGACTACCAATGGCTGACCGTGAGCAACCAGCTTCTCTTACCCCTGCCCGGCAATCCCGAAGTCTACCCCATCCCCTACAGCACCATCTACCTGTCAGATTAGAGAACTATGGCTATGCATGGGTACGTATAACGAGTATTCGGTTAGTTTAGTATGGTGCGCAGACGTTTTTTCACATTCGTCCTGGCTGTACTTATCTCTTCTATGTGCTCAGATGAGCTTGCCGGTGAAAACATTACCGGCCATGCGGAGCAGCTGACCCTATTTGCATTTTCTGTGTTTGATGGGTTTCAGCTTACTCACCGGGCTGACGGCGCTGTGGAATAAGCTGCGATCCTCCAGCATTTAGGTCATCCTTCCGATATTAAAGAGTGGCAAGAGTCCGACAAGCGGAATAAAATGGCGAAAACCTTCAAATCCCAGTTGAAGCTCTGAAATGCGATGGTTGTCGAGCGGAAAAGCGGTTGGCCTACTGCGATACCTGCAAGATGTCGGCATGTGCGCAGGAGAAGGGATTAGACTTTTGTGCAGAGTGTGAGGAATACTCTTGTTCAGCGCTCAAGGAGTTTCAAGCCGCCATGCCGCATCGAATTGAGTTATGGCAGGCCCAGGTCCGAATCAAAGAAGTTGGGCATGAGAAATAGTTAAAGGAGATGCTGAAACACTATTCGTGTGCCCAGTGCGGTACTATAAATTCGGCCTATCATCTGGCCTGTCGACAATGTGGAGCCATTCCGAGTTGTGCTTAAGTTGATTTGCACAAAGCGGAAATTATGTCTTATCTTTCGAATAAACGAGAATCAACTAACGGATAATGGAAAATAGTAAGCTAGAGATAAAGAACCCGCATAGAGAAACGGCTTCACGGCTCGAGAGGCTTCCTAATGTTGGAAAGGCAATCGCGGGTCATCTACGATCGATCGGCATCGATCATCCAAGGAAGCTGATCGGAAAAGATCCGTTTGAGCTCTACGAGGCGCTTTGCAGGACATCAGGAAAAAGGATTGACCCCTGTGTCATGGATGTATGTATGTCTGTAGTCCATTTCATGCAAGGCGACGATCCTCTTCCATGGTGGTCGTTTACCGATGAACGAAAAAGGCGTATCATTAAAAGACAAAAGGGGGAGAGCACAGGTAATAGCGATACCCGGTTCGGATTACAGGGCGATGAGGAAACCACCGTTTGAATCACTCGATCAGATGGCCGAGACAACGTCCGCCGGCCTGGTGAAGGCCGCGGCTGGCTCCGCATTCCAGTTGTTTCGCGATAAACAATTCCGCCTCTTGGCGGACTTCGAGCAGCTGAGTCAAACCGAGCAGGATAGGATCTTCAATGAGCTGGTTGTGGCCTCTGTTGTGCTCATTATGCTCGTGCTCGAGGCACCCGACCTCCGAGTTGCCGGCGAGTTCCGCGGCTATATGGCTGATCTGAAGGAACGGATCCCCAAGGCACACGTGGATCTCTTGAGGGGCTTGGGTGTGGAGGCCAAGCATCGTCGGGACTGGGAAAAGCTCATAGCCATGCGCTACGAGGAGTATGCAAGGGACAGGCATGACGTGCGCGCGGCTGCGATGCAGCTTGAATCATCAAACAAGGCCCTGGATTTAGATGATCTCTCCAAGATCCAGATGCTCGTGCCGGTTCAAGCCGTTGCCATTGGCTGCCACCACCATATCTGTCGCGGCAAAACCGAGGGACGGGACGAGCTATTCAAGCTGACGCTGAGATCCCTGTCCAGATTCTATGCCGAGATCAGGATACCGTTTGAAGGCGGAAGGATCACGCCTTTCACAAGGGCGCGAGTGGCAGTGAAACGACTACTTCGCCGCATGCGTACCGGAAAACGAAATGAGCCGTAGTAAAAGAAAATCCGAATGGGCTCTGTTTAACGATGCCAGGAGCAAGGCCGTGGTGTTTGTCGCATACTGCATCCTGAATCAGAATTCCATATCGGACGGCACAGCATCCTACCCCGGGTCAATACAGGAGCTCCTGGAGCTGGTTTGCGGCTCTGATGTGGGTATAGTGCAGATGTCGTGCCCGGAATTGGTGTGCCTGGGTTTGGATCGGGGAAATATCGACGGAGGCAGGTATCCCGTCCTCGAGGAAAACACGAGAATCCACAAGCTCATGAGCCAAAGCCCTGCCGCCGGTACAATCAGGCAATTGGCTCAGCAGCTTGTATTGCAAATCTCAGAATACCGAAACCATGGATTTGATATACGAGGAATCGTGGGGGTCAACCGCTCCCCCACCTGCGGCGTGGACACCACCTCAAGGAATAGCCAGGAGGTAGTGGGCAAAGGGGTGTTTATAGAGGTACTTCGCAAGGAGCTTGAAAAACACAACATCCATGTGGAAACGGTAGGTATCAAGGCATTTGAGCCGGAAAAAGCGGTGAAAACCGTGAAACCTTTGATCTGGCCAATTGCCAAATAGGGCTCATGGGGCAGCCGGCTTTCTCTCTCCTCTCGTTTCTATCGCTGAGCTGGTGGGCTATACAAGAACCATACATCCAAATAAAGCGGTACTTGATGAAACAATAATTCCTATCTGTCAAAACAGCGGGAACTGGATGAGGATACGCCGCGAGATCAATACGTCATTATGGCGCACCGATCTAACTACATCCTGCATGTTGCCTATAACAGCTCGCCCAATGTGACTCCCTTTCAGGAGGCCTTTGAGAAGTCGATGGAAACACGTGTCTAAACAGTTTAAAAAAGGACGGTGCGTGCAACCCCTTGCTTAAATACAGCCCGCCAAAGCAGGTAAGGATACATGGAAATAGCAATAACTATTCTGCGGTTCATCGGCATCATCATCGGGGTGCTTGTTGGATTGATTGTCCTTGAACTGGCAATTGCGGCCCTCGTCCCCGGCTTTTCTGTCCCAAGGCAACGCCTAGGAAAGGAGAGGGATCTGATCACCGAGGGAGGCGCACTACCCTCCTCATTGAAAAAAGTGGAACACTGAAATAGATGAAATTGACGTCCAAGGCGAGAGAAAGGTGTCAGAAGAGGCGATATTCTGGGCTGTCAATTACTCCGCTGTTGACAGGACGGCGCACCCTTTGGGATCTTCCAGCATAAAGACCCCCTGGGAAGTTTAAGCCAACCGCATACCACGAAGGTAAAAAATGTCCTTCATGTGGGCAATTCTTCGAGCATCTGGGCTTCACCGTGGTGGGCGAGTGGTATGTGGTGGGCGAGTTTCACGGAAAACAGCAATCCAGCACCAGGGGGAGGCTGGGAGACATCCGCGGCCGTCCCAGCGATGAGGACCTACGCAAGGTGAAGCAGTATACGATCCAGCTCATAGAGGCCATAATTAAACGTCTCGTAAATTCTACAACTTATTGAAATTAAAAAGGTTTTTTTGAGACTGTTCCATATTGTCTCACACATGGAATAATG
>QMLW01000316.1 GCA_003646935.1 Deltaproteobacteria bacterium | reverse complement strand
AGGGACACCACCGTGGCCAAGGCCTTGGACAGCCCCCTTTTCAGGGACATCCGAAGCAGGCAGCCCCACAACGCCAATCACCTGCGGCCCTGCATGATCATCGACAACCCGCACGTGATGAGGAATGTCATCCAGAAGAACCGCCCCTACTTCACCCACCCCGGTGCGGAGGAGATCTACACAGTTCGCTCAAAATATATGGACCGGTATGCAGAGAAATATGGCAAGCTGGCCGATCGTGTGTGGAAAGAGGAATATCTGAATATTAGCGAAGCGAGTGAAGGAGCCCCTTAATTTTAGGAAATAGAAAAAATGAAGTGTCATCGATGCGGTCGGGAAATTCCAGAGGGTGATAATTATATGCATCTAGGCGAAACGTTGTGTGAGGATTGCTATCTCGATATCAGAATGGCGGTAAAGGCGTGCGACCCGTGGGCAGTCCATTCCGCAACCAGGTTTCGAGAGGGTTCGGGCCATAAGGGAACAGAGGGTTTGACCGACTTGCAAAAGGAGATCTATGAGCTTGTGAAAGGGAAGGGCAAGGTACGAAAGGAAGAGGTGATTGAAAACCTCAACCTTTCAGAGCAAGAGATGCAGCGGCAGCTTGCTACGCTGAGACACTGCGAACTGATAAAAGGGCGTAAGGAAGGAGACAAGGTTTATCTAATTCTCTACAGGTAGGTAAGGATAAGTGGGTATTTCCATGGAATAATATCCTATCGAAGAAGGATTTCGCCTCGCTACTTAATCAATAGAACTTTAATGAGAGGAGTTGAGATGACAAAGGTGATAGAGATCACGGATCAAAATTTTGAGGAAGAGGTTTTAGGATCAGACGTTCCAACCGAGGTCGATTTTTGGGCGCCTTGGTGCGGCCCCTGCCATATGGTTTCGCCCATCTATGACAAGCTTTCAGAGGAGTATGGGGATTTCAAGTTCTGCAAGATCGATGTTGATCAAAATCCCCAAACAGCAAGGCAGTATAATATTGTGAGCATTCCCATGCAGATGTTTTTCGCCAATGGTGAGAAGGTGGATGAGATCCTCGGTGCGGTACCCGAGCATATGATTCGATCAAAGGTTGAGGAGATTCGACAGAGATTCCCGTCAGATGAAAAGGGAATGCTTAAGGTTATACTGGATTCCTGGATTGCGCAAAACAGAAAGCATGGCGAGAAGTTCGAGAAATGGAAGGAAAAGGCAGGGAATCCAACGGTCGATTCGATGTATGGCCCAGTGTTGGCAGCGGTGAAACAAGCGGAGGAGGCAAACGAGAAGCTGTCAAAGGCCGTGTCTGAATTAGGAGATACATAAGGGATGATATCGTCCTCCCGCCGCCATTTCAAGGTGTAGATCATGGGAGATACGAAGGACAAGATAAAGCGGATTTATGATGCGTTGCCCCATCTGAATTGTGGTTTATGCGGTTTTGAGGGCTGTGGACAGTTCGCCAAGGCGGTGGCAGAGGGCAGAGCATCGCCTTTCGGCTGCAGACAGGACCCCTGGGCAGGGTACAGGATAAGCCAGATAACTGGGATGAGGACGCCGAGTGTAGGTTTCACCCATAACGTTCACCAGTCCTTGTTTACTCCGCGTCCGAAACAACCAGTATCCTTAGGATCATTACGTGCGGAGGTGGGCACGTTATCGAAGAGAGTCGAGAACATGATAGAGAGAATCAATAGCTTACAAGGAAAGGAGGCGATTGTCATGCCGAGAGGAGATGGCACAGGGCCAGCGGGCAGAGGCCCGGGCACCGGCAGGGGCCTTGGACGAGGCGGCGGTCGTGGCCGGATGGGCGGCCGTAGTCTCGGTGTGGGCGGGGAATGCATATGCCCCAATTGTGGCTATAGGACTACCCATCAGAGAGGCACGCCCTGCACCCAGCTTCGGTGTCCAAAATGCGGATCACCGATGGGGCGGTAAGTACTAGAAATATATAATAAGCGGTTCCAGGTGCAGGGTTCGAGGGTTCAAAGGTTAGAACACCTGTACCCATCTATCTATTTGCTCTTTGGTGACAGCCATTGAGATATTTCAACCGTGAACGTTGAACCACCCAACCTAGTAACCCTGGAGCATGAGGTGGAGGCAATGGCTTTTGAGAAAAGCGACCAAGGCAAAACAATTCGAGAAAGAATGGAGCAAGAAGAGAGGGTGATGGAGAGGGTGGATGCGCAGGGAGTGAAATGGAAAAAGGTCTATTTCGGGGGCGGCGAGCATTTCAAGAACTGGTTGGCGCAGTGCAGAGAGCTCGGGGAGGTGGATGTAGAGGAGGTGAACGCAGCGGGGTACAAATGCTTTGAGGAGGCCGGCGAGAAGCTATACAGGATCTGGGTGAAGATGGAGGAAACAGTGGGAGACGATCTCGTTTAGTCCAAGGAGTCTCCCCGTTATCGAGAGGAGTAAGGGATCGATTATGGAAACCTATAAGATAACATTCATGCCCGATGAGAAATCCGTTGAGGTGGAACCTGGTACCAACCTCATGGAGGCGGCGGATAAGGCCGCTATCCACATCAATAGCCTCTGCGGCGGGGAGGGGGTCTGCGGGAGGTGCAAGGTGAAGGTTACCAATGGGAAGATCCTGGCGGATAAACACTCGATCAGCATTTTGTCAAAGGAGGAGATCACGGAGGGCTATGTGCTGGCCTGCCAGACACGGGTAGACAGCGACATGGAGGTCTTCATACCGCCCGAGTCCCGTATTGAAGAGGCACAGATCTTGCTTGAGGGGACGCCGGTTGACTACAGTGAACCCGAGAAGATTCATCTCCACAGGGTTCCCACCGACCCGTTGAGCCTCTTTGAGCCGCTGGTGCAGAAGATCTTCCTGAAACTAACGGAGCCCTCCCCCGAGGACAATATCACTGATATGGATCGGATCATCCGGGAGTTGAGAAAAAGAACAGAACACCGGACATTTGAGATCGCCCTACGGTGCCTCCAGGGCTTGGCATCAAAGCTCCGGGAAAACCGTTGGGAGATAACTGCCGCCATCGCCGAACACGGCGATATCCGGCGAATCCTTGACATCGAGCCCGGCGACACCACCGATCGAAACTACGGCCTGGCCGTTGACGTGGGGACCACTACTGTTGTGGCACAGCTGGTACACCTGAAATCCGCGAGGGTCGTCGGGGTTTCGGGAAGCAACAATCTCCAGTCCCGCTATGGTGAGGATGTCATCTCGCGGATGGTCTTCGCGTGCGGCAGGGAAAAGGGGCTTAATCCCCTGCACGAGGCGGTAGTGAAAAACATTAATCGCCTCATCGGCAACCTCACCAAGGAGGCGGGGATCGATGCCCAAGATATCACCGCACTGGTGGCGGCGGGCAATACCACCATGAGCCACCTGCTTCTATCCCTTATACCCTGCTCCATCCGCCTCGATCCCTACGTGCCCACGGTGAGCACCTATCCCCAGGTACCCGCGAGAGAGCTCAACATAGAGGTGAATCCCGAGGCGATCCTCGAAGT
>QMLW01000315.1 GCA_003646935.1 Deltaproteobacteria bacterium | reverse complement strand
GTTTTTAAGAAAATGGGGCAGTGGTTTATTGGTAAGATTTCTCTTGACAGGGAAGTTAATAAATGGTTCATTCATTTTAAAACCAACACTCCAATATTCCACCATTCCATTATTCCATGTGTGAGACAATATGGAACAGTCTCAAAAAAACCTTTTTAATTTCAATAAGTTGTAAAATTTCCGAGACGTTATGTTATGGGCGATCTTGCCGCCAAAAAATCCCCCTACGCCGCCTACCCCATAAATACAGATATTTCTTATCCCAGCCTCAGCATTCATAGCCATATCCTCTCGCTAGTATTGGGATTATTTATCCTCATCAGGGCAGGTATTCCTCCCTAACAGGGGAGAAGACTTCTACCCCTTTTGAGTCCTCAAGGGCCTCTGCGGCGTGTTCTACATCACCTGGTATAGACCAGCTATCCCCTGGTTCAACCTCGAATGTCTCGCTTCCGATGGTGAACCTCATGCGGCCTGAAATGAGGTATCCGGTCTGCTCATGGGGATGTGTGTGCGGGGGAAGGGCTTTTCCTCGTTCTATCTTGAATTCGCAAAGCAGAGTTCTTTCACCCCATACCAACGTTTTGAGCTGTACCCCGTCCAGCATCGTCTTGTATCCAGCAGGATCCTTTTTATAGAACATCTAGCACTCCTTTCCGTTGCTTTTTGTGTTCTGAAATACCTTCCTTTTTCTGGCGATTATATGTTGACCTTAGTTGAAAAAGATCACGAATGGGCATTACTTGAGGTCATAATATGAAAATAATAGTAAATATCAATCCTTTTCCCAAGATCTGTTTGAGATATATCTCATAAAATATCACTGAGGTCGATGTTACCCCGTCAGATTTTTCAATACCTCAAGCCCCATTTAGTCGATAACCATGTTTTTTCCCCACCAGCCTTCAATTGTTATTTCCTTGACAGAAAAATGAATATTCCCTTATATTTCATTTTATTAGCGAGAATACAGATGCAAGAAAGCCGATAAGACCCGCGGCCTGAAGATACAATAAGGGCCGCGATACGTATGTTGTTTTACCACAGCGCTGCTTGGGAGGGCGTCATGAAGAGTATGATGATGGTAATCTCAATGGCCTTTGTGCTCATTTCTTGTGCCGTCTCACCAACGGAGCTTGAGCCAACTACTGCTCCAAAGCATCCAATGCTTGAAGAGGCCATGGGCACGATTGCCGGAAAGTTGCCTTCAGGGGATCATCAGATAGTTGCGGTGTTACCCTTCACCGAGCGCGGCATTGGGCCTACCTTGCTCGGAGAATATGTCGCAGAAAAGCTCATGGTGTCCCTGAGCGCTACAGGACGAGTGGAGTTGGTGGAACGTAGTCGCCTCGAAACCGTCTACCGGGAGCAGAAGCTCGGTGCTACCGGATTGATCGATGATGAAACGGCTGCATCTATCGGCAATATCGCAGGAGCGCAGGCTGCCGTAGTCGGTGTGCTGATCAGTCTTGAGGACTGTTGGGAGCTTACGGCACGAATGTTGGGTACCTCGAATGCACGTGTTTTGACCATTGCCGAAGCGCGTTTCTCTGCAGAAGATGTCCCGCCCAATCTTGCAGGTCAGCCAATTGAGCCTCGCGGCCCGCGGGTAACGAAACCAACCGAAGGCGTTCCACAAGAGCGAGTTCCTGCCCAGGCTGGGCAGCTCCCCGTTCAGCAGCCGCCCAAGGTACAGGCACCTGCTGCCCCTGCACACCCACCACTACACGTTATCCTTGAAAAATGTTTAGAAAAAAGGGATAAAGAGGCAAGAAGGAGATGCTTCAGGAAACTAATTAACCTTATCTTATCTGAGCCAACCACTCCGCAAAAGATCGCTGCCAGAAAGTGCTTGAAAATTCAAGACCATCGAAGAAGAGTACGATGCCTCAAGAAGGTAGTAGGTGAGCCTGAAAAATAACCGCTGATTTTGCGTAATTCCTCCATTAACAAAGGTTTCTTTCATAGATCAACTAACGAAGGCCTCAGCGATTTTCTGGCATTCCAGCGGGGGTGTTACATCCACCTCCCATATGTTTTGATACACTGTGGTGATACCATTGACCACCAAAGACCTTTATTCTATACTGCTCATACCCACAAAAGAATAGCCTCATTGAAATAGACTAGTTCCCATTAGCAAGACTCCAATGAACGAGGAATCCCCACAACCTGCAAAGGAGAAGCTTAGCTTACGATCGAAGAAGAAAGCTCAGTCGATAGCTAAGAGGATTTTAATCGTAGTGTTGAGCCCGTATCGTTTTTTCCGTTCGGTGTGTTTCATAACGGGACTTATCGTGTGGGCGTTTATCGCTATTATGGTGGTAGTCCTTTATTTTTTCTACAGCTCCATGCCCGATTTTGAAATCATGACCTTTAAGGGATTCAAGGGAGCTGCTAAAAACAGGTACTCAGCAAGCTGAATGACAAAGCAGAGAGCTACCGCTGGAGGTCTTTGGATGAGATAAGCCGTGATTTCCTCTACTCTATCTTTAAAAACAAATACCTCGCTGCTCGCCATAAGAGGAAATTACGGCGGATCCTAAAGGACATGCTCTATAAAGAACTGATCAGTCCGCAGCAGTACAGGGACTACAGCAACTATTCATATTTTGATTAGCGTAATGGAGGAAGATAAAGCGCAAGGAGGTAGAGCTCAGTTGATGTGAAGCTGTGGCCACGGGATTGGGCCTGGATAGAGATAAAAGATGATAGACAATAAAGGGGTTTGTGGATGGTCCCATAACCCTTTGCTTTGCATGGTGGGCGGTGTGGGATTTGAACCCACGACTTCCACCGTGTGAGGATGGCACTCTCCCGCTGAGTTAACCGCCCCGCTTAATAGTAGTTATTAATCTGATACTACAATACATAATCATTTGCAAATTGAAAAATAGTCAAGACTATTTTTCAATAGAGTGAAAAATTATCAAAGGCACTGAGACATTCAAGTTCATGATTACGTAGGTGTTCATTGATTAAGTCCGGCTGATGAGCAGAGGGACTTCACCTCTTCCTCGGTGAGGTGACGGTATCTTCCAACCTTGAGTGTGCCCAAACTTAGGCTCCCGTACCCGGTCCTGATAAGCTGTATGGTTTTGTGCCCAACTGCCTCAAACATCCTGCGGATCTCCCTTGATCGTCCCTCGAATACGGTTATCCTAACCAGGCTCCTGCCCTGCTTTCGTTCGAGCATCCTCACCCGGGCGGGACTAGTTGGGCCGTCATCAAGCATGATGCCCGTCCGCAGTTTTTTCAATGATTGGGATGCAATCGAGCCTTCCACGAGTACTTTGTAGGTCCTCGGGACCTGAAACCTCGGGTGCGTGAGCCTGAAGGCGAGTTCGCCATCATTAGTAAGAATCAGGAGACCCCGGGTATCGAAATCCAGGCGTCCTACTGGATAGACCCTTTCCCTGAGATCCCCCAAGAGATCCCGAACAATGGGCCTCCCCTGCGGGTCATGGAGGGTGCACACATAACC
>QMLW01000314.1 GCA_003646935.1 Deltaproteobacteria bacterium | reverse complement strand
CCCGCGTTCATCAGGGTGGGAGAGTTTGGCAGGAACTTGAGCTCGGTCATCACCTCGTAGAACGCCTCCTCTATCTCCTGCACGCGATCCGCGCTCGGGTAGTTCCATTCGGCAAGGGATACGTGGTGCGCCACCCTCCTGAACATCTCCTCAGGGGTTTCGATCACCTCTCCGTCGGTGTCCTTTCTCAGGTAGCGCCTGTTCAGCACGGTGAGCGCGTTGGAGGAGAGCCTGGTCTCAATCCCCTGGTCAAAGGATTGTTGGGTGAGGCGTATGGGCTTGGTGTTGACGAACCCGTACTCCAGCATCTTGGCATCGATGATCTTGGCGAGAAGGGGAAGCTTTATCTCGTTCATGCCCATCTTCTCGATGTCCTCCCTCAAGGACATGGTGATCTCCCTCGCCTGTTCGCTGTTAATCTCGTTCTGGGTAACGAGAATATCGCTGATGATGTCATCGCTCCATTTCACTGCATTCGGTATCAGGTTCCCGTCTCTCATGACCAACACCATCTCTGCTAGCATTGCTCCCCCCTGACGCTTAAAGCCCCAAACTCCTCCAACTACCATAACATATTGTGACACCAGTCAGTATAAAGCGCTACATATTGTATGTCAATAAAAAAATGCCCCAATTTTTTAGATTTCACCGCCCGTTCTCTCCGGCGGTAAACCTTGGGAGTTCACTCGACCCACAGGACGTAGAGAAAAATCTCCGCAAAAAAGGATTGCACTCCCGCCAATCGGGTAACCAATCATCATTCCATGTGTGTCTGCGTGGGTCTGTGGCTAAAACTTCCCGGTACAATGCCCCGCGTAGTATGTTCAGGCAGGCGTACACAAGGTAGTCCGCCTGACCGGTGGTTCGCTACCTCCCCTCACCGGAAGGTGATCATGTCGTTCACAGAGAAAATATTTGACAATGACGTACTAATTGGACTATATTATACGTCATGAATACGAAACTGACACTACGAATGGACGAAGCCACGATACGAAAGGCCAAAATGGAGGCAAGACGCAGGGGCAAATCCGTATCCCGTTTAGTAGCTGAGTTCATAGAATCGATCGGCTTGCGGCCGGATTCGGAAAAGGCTCTGCCACCCACCACAGCGTCACTTGTCGGTATTCTCAAGGGACAAGATATCTCGGAAGATGATTACAAGGAACACCTTCGGGAGAAGTATCTTTGAGAGTCATTATCGACACCAATGTGGTGCTTGATGTTCTGCTTGAGCGTGATCCTTTTGCAAAAGCTGCCGTGGATATTTTTTGTCTTGTCGAAGAATCTCGTATCGACGCCTTCCTTTGTGCCACTACCATCACAACGATAGACTACCTTCTTACCCAGTCCCTTCCAGCCTCGAAAGCTCGGGATGCTCTGCGTAAACTTATCAGCCTATTTGAAATTGCCACCGTGAACAGACCAGTGATCGAACGTGCCCTTGGGAGTAAAATCCACGATTTTGAGGATGCGGTGTTTGACGAGGCCGGTCAAATGGCAGGGGTTGATTCTGTTATAACCAGAAATATAAAAGATTTTACCGGCTCTACACTGAGGGTGTTTGAACCAAACGAGTTCCTAGCTCAGTTGGATAGGTAACGCCTGCGAATCAAGTAGCTGCCCCTCCTCCCATTGCTCTGAATTATTGAATTCCTCGCTTTGAGCTTTCAACTTTGAGCCTTGAGCTTAATATGGTTATGCCCTTTGCGGCTCTAGCGGGACTGGCGCTGAACGCGATGACAGATGAAAAAGGCAGCATGTATAGAGGCTGGAATAGGTGACAAATTCATCTTTCGAAAGAAATCACTCGAGTTGCCCGGATTCTTTAGGCCAACCAAAGAATAGGATCTATTGGTCGTCAAAGATGGTCATCTGCTCGTGGCTATAGAGGCGAAATCCCAAGTAGGACCTTCATTCGGCAACAATTTTAACAACAGGACTGAAGAAGCCATGGGAAGTGCCCTTGACCTTTGGACCGCATTCAGGGAAGGCGTCTTTAATGGGGGAATTCAGCCATTTCTCGGGTATTTTTTCATGCTCGAAGACTGCGAAGCATCGAATCGCCCGGCACGGATAAGGGAACCGCATTTCAACGTGTTGCCTGAATTCGTTGGCGCTTCTTATATGAAACGGTATGAACTGTTTTGCCACAAGCTAGTGCTTGAGCGGCATTACACGGCTGCATCATTCATTGCTTCCGATGAAGAGTCTGGTATCAAAGGTGTCTATAAGCAACCGGCAAATGATCTCTCGTTTTCACTTTTCTTCAAATCTCTTGTCTCACATGTTGGGGCATTCGTGTAGGAAAAATTATGAGCCATACACATCAAAGACTCATTAACGGGGACGCAAGAGACCTGTCTTTCTTAGAAGACGAATCCATACACTTCGTCGTTACCTCACCCCCGTATTGGAATCTTAAACATTATGGTAAGCCCTATGAGCCGAACGCCATCATTAAAAACGACATGGAATTTATCCTCATGCAGAGAAAGCCGGGCGGCTATCGAAAGCCGACTGAGGAACAAAGGAGATTGAGTAAGATCGAAAAAAAGGATTTTGATGCCTGGTTTCAGCAGATCTGGAATATCACCGGTGCATCTACCAAAAATCACCCCGCCCCGTTTCCCCTTGAGCTTGCAACCAGACTGGTGAGAATGTTTTCCTTTCATGGAGATACGGTTTTAGACCCACTCTGCGGCACCGGTACGACAATGATAGCCGCTTTAAGGCATGGAAGGAACAGCATAGGCATTGACATCGAGCCCGAATATTGCCGTATGGCCGCGCGATACCTCAAAAAAGAAAGCAGCAATCTCTTCATGACTGCGGAACTGATATTCGAGAAAATAGTCCCTGACCATTCAGGGCATACGCAAGTTTGTGAAGATCAAGCCCTCTACGAGGTTAAATCGGCAAGAAAAACATTGGAATAGGCCAATATGGCAGCTTAAGGACTCCTGCTCATACGCCTACCCAACTCCAGACGGACTAAGAGCTAAGAAATAGCCTATCCATTCTCTAACGGAACTTATTAAAAATCAGTACGATTTTGAAGTCCGCTACGTTGCCCATTATGGTGAAATCCAAACTTCCATCAACACAGAAATCGCATATGGAATGATGGGACCGGGTTTGACTAGGGCAAGATCTCTATTATCAGATAAGCGTCGAGGTCAACCGCGATTTTACTTTTCCCTTCCCGATAAGAGGCTTGCAGGAAATCTGACTCGGCTATGGGGTGTTGTTGACGGGCTCACTAAACGCTGGGATCGAGGGGATCACCCACTCATTTTTGACATGATCTCAGAGCAAAACAACAAGGAAGTGGCGGCTAAACACGGCAAGAACAGATCCCAGATATGAAAAAGGAGAAAACACCTTCTCATAGAGGAATACAAGCTAATTATACGTCTCGGAAATTCTACAACTTATTGAAATTAAAAAGGTTTTTTTGAGACTGTTCCATATTGTCTCACATATGGAATAATGGAATGGTG
>QMLW01000313.1 GCA_003646935.1 Deltaproteobacteria bacterium | reverse complement strand
GCCATGGTGGGCGCCCTGAGGCTGGCCAGGGGGATGACCTAGAAATAGGCTGCCGCAGGGGTCAACCTGGGGGGGCAAGGCGGTGATCATGGGGGATCCGAAGCGCAAGGACCGTGAACCCACCTTCCGGGCATTGGGGAAGTTCATCAATCGTCTTGGGGGAACCTACATTACCGGCGAGGATGTGGGCACCACCTTGCGGGATATGGAGTACATTCGCATGGAGACGGAGTACGTGGTGACCTTGCCTACTTATCTGGGCGGTGCCGGGGATATCGCTCCCATGACCGCATTTGGAACCATTCGTGCCATGGAGGCATGCTGCAGGCGAGTCTATGGGTCGGACAGCATTGAGGGAAAGAGGGTTGCGGTACAAGGCCTGGGAGCGGTGGGGCATAACATAGTCGGCCAGCTCCATGAGCGTGGCGCGGTGCTGGTGTTCACCGACATCGATCAGGACAAGGTGGATGCCATGGTAGCGAAATACGACACCGACAGGCTGGAGGTCGGAAACGTGAGTCACGAACGGGGAAAGGAAAAGGTCTCCCGCATCTACCAGAACATGGAGCGAGTGTTCGAGATCGCGGACCGTGACAAGATCCCCACCTACCTCGCTGCTCAAGGCAGACGAGCTCAAGGACATTATCCCTCATCTCAACACCGTTGATCTCGCGGGAGGATCGTTCGGCTCACGAGCCGGGTATCTCGATCCCTATGGGGTGCTCCAGGGGTTTATTCGGAAGGGCAAGCATCTGGGGGTCGACTATCTCTACGAGGAGGTAACGGGCATCGAGGTAACGGGGAACGCAATTGAGGGGATTGTGACCGATAAGGGTAGTTCCATTCGATGCCGAATCGTGGTCAACGGCGCGGTGGGCTTCAGCGGTCACGGCCTGCAGCAGTCTCCGGCCGTTGGAAAGTGTCTGTCTGAGTTACTCCAGTTCGGGGAATACCGAACCATCGATCTCTCTCGATTCTCCTTGGATCGGTTCAGCACCGGGAAGCTCGTCTTCGAGGATGCAATCATTTAACCCATGGCCATGTTCAGGCCTCAGGGCTCGCGGGCTTGATATTGATCGCCGTAAGTCTGGCGGATAAATGTTAAGATCTTTGTCTGTGAAGACGTCTAGAACCTCCGCTTACTCCACCACACCATGGGCCTTGAGCAGGGCCAAAACCTCTGGAAAGTCAATGCCAAGGCGCCGTACCGTGCTCACCGTTGGAATGCCCTCGGGTGTCCATCCGCGTCGTTTATAGACCGCATCCTTGAGCTTCTCATATTGCTCCTCCCGATATTTCCTCAGGGCCTTGAGCTTTTCCTCGGTGCCCTTTCCATTGGGATTAAGGATGCCGAGCTCCTTGAGCTGCCCGTCATACCGGTCCTGTCGGGATTCATACTCCTCAACGGTAACCGGCCCGATCGCCCGGTAGGGAAGCGTGTCGTGTTCTCGCGTACCGAATCCCTGGCGCAGGTTGAATATCCGTTGAAAATTGTAGACCCGCTCGCTCATCTCGAGGAGATCTTCTGGCGCTGCCTCGACGCCGGTGACCCCCGAGAAATACTCGGCATACCACTGAACGTGCTTCATAACCTTTGCCGGTTCCGGCGTGGCCTTGTTATCCTCAGGCACGATGTCGTTCCAGGGGAGCTTGCACAGACCGTTGAGGCCGAACCAGGTCCTCCACATGGGGAACCACCAGAGGGCATCGGCCTTTTGCTCGAAGGTGGGAAGCAATTTGTTTACCATGTCTAAGATGATAAGCCACGCCTCGTCATGCTGGGGTCCCTTGAGGGTAAGGCCGTAGCCGCCCTGCATTGCCAGCGACTCCTTTGTCACATATTCGGAGACCTCCAGGCCCTTGGACTCCATCCCGATATCCCGCATGACATCGGGATCGGCGTTATAGTCCCTCGCGAATATATCCTTCATCCTCCTCACGCCTTGACCCACGATGGCGCCGAATCCCTCAGCCCTGGCCACTTGGTGCAGGAGCTCCAGTGCTGCCTCCTTGTTTCCGAACCGTAGTTCAAGCCCTCCGGTGGTGCCCTTGTCTATGAGGCCCATCTCGAAACACTCCATGACAAAGGCCACCGAGGTCCCCAGGGAGATCGTGTCCAGCCCGTAGGTATCGCAGTAGAAGTTGACCTCTATGACGAAATCCGGATCGAATATCCCCCAGTTGGCGCCGCAGCCCGCTAATGTCTCATACTCGGGGCCGTCCACCCACACGGACTGTCCTTTGTAGGGGCCGGTTTTCAGGGTGAAATCCTTAACCGCATGTGAGCAGGCTACCGAGCATCCCAACCAGCACCCATCGAACCCAGGATGGAACTTCCTGCGGAATACCTCCTTGCCGAGGTTCAGGCCGTCGGCATGGCTTCCGTATCGAAAGTTGGTGGTGGGAAGCAGGTCGTAGTCGTTCATGATATTGATCAGGTGGGTCGTTCCTACCTTGGCCATCTCGTTTTGCACGGGATCGAGGGTTTTTATCTCCTTGGTGTACGTCCTTCCTCCGCTCTTGAGCCTCTCGAAGTCAGCGGGGTGATTGACATCGGCGGTCATCTTGGAGAACTTGACCACTATGGCCCTAATCTTTTTATCCCGAAAGACCGTACCAGTACCGCCTCGACCTGCCTGCTTGTACCGATAGGTCTTGCGAGGGTTGTCATACCATGAGAAATTCAGAACACCTATGAGGGTGTGCTCCGCTCCTGAGCCCGATGAGATGGTGGATACGGACCTGAGGTTCCCGTTGCCATACCGCTCGCCGAGGATAGCCCCCAGGCGGTGGGTATCGGCGGAAAGGCCCTCAGCGTGCTCTATGGTTACGATGCCCTCATCACCGTCTATGACGATAATGACGTCCTCATCCGCCTTGCCCTGGATCTCCAGCGCATCCCAGCCTGCGAACTTCAGGTAGGGACCAAAATACCCTCCTACGTTTGAATCCATTACCGATCCTGTGGTCGGCGATATGGTGACCACGATGCTCTTGCCGGATCCCGGGTAGAGCGTGGTGCCCCCCAGGGGGCCGCAGGCTATGCAGAGCTCGTTTTCAGGGTCATTCCACAGGGTTTTTTCAGGAATCCCGTTCCATAGCAGCCACAAATCAAATCCCCGCCCGCCGGTGAATGTCCTCTTCATCTCCCCTGAGACCGGTTTGGCCTTGATGGTATTGTCGGTGAGATTCACGTAGAGCGTCCTGTTATTGTAGCCCTTCTCCACAGGGCGAAGGGGATAGGTAAATCTCGCCAGCTCTTTCTCTTTATCCCTCACGGATGACTCCATTTGACGACCTCCTGACTCAACATATTTTTTGGCTCTCAGACTGTAATTACTCAGGTATCTTGCCACAAAGGCACCAAGGCACCAATATTATAGAATTATTCTTTATAATAGCCTTTTTAATGCGTGGCACATTGAAAATAATGAGTCTAAGGCTCATTAATGAGAAAACTCCGTTATTCAATTTATATTCATCTTCTCTTTGGGTCTTTGTGCCTTGGTGGCTGAATAGTTTCAATTTATT
>QMLW01000312.1 GCA_003646935.1 Deltaproteobacteria bacterium | reverse complement strand
TCTCTCAATAGTTGTATAATTATTTTCAAGGTATGTATTTTTAAGGAGGAAGCATTAACCAAAATTAGGAAGAGTAAATAAGGAGAGCAGGAAATATAAAATGAAGAAAAAGAGGATCCTTATTGTAGATGATGAAGAAATGATAAGAACTTTATTGTTCAGGGCTTTAAAGAGTTTTGGTTATGATGAAATAGTGACCGTAGAAAATGGTATCAAAGCAATCAAACAACTTAGTGAAAATTATTTTGACTTGATTATCACTGATTTTATGATACGGGAGATGGAGGACACCCTGGTAGAGCTCAAGGCCTCGTGCGCTGGGGTAATGGCAAACACCAAGAAATTTCAGCGACAGGTGGAAGAGGCCCGGTCCCGTGCGAAGTATTGGGAGGAGAAAGCAGGGCTTGCAGTACACAAGGGCAGGGACGATCTGGCTCGTGAGGCGCTGGTGGAAAAACGCAGACACACCGAAAGGGTGGAGGCGCTCGAGCAGGAGATAGTGGAACATAACGGGCTGGTTGATCAGTATCAGGAGGACATCAGCCAGCTGGAGGAGCGGCTCAGGTCAGCACAGGAAAAGCAGCGTATGCTCGTGCAGCGCCACATCCGCGCAAACAAGAGGAGACGTGCACAGGAGGAAATTCGCCGAGTGGATAGCGCTGAAGCGATGTTCAAGTTCGAGGATCTCGAAAACCGCATTGAACGTATGGAGGCAGAGGCGGATATGGTGAACTTCGGTAAAAAGCCATCGCTCGAGGCGGAGTTCGATAGCCTGGTAGTGGATGAGGACATTGAAAAGGAGCTGAAGTCCCTGAAATCATCGCTTACAAAGGGAAGCGAGGGCTCTTCTCAGGAATAGGGCCTTGATAGCTGTAGCTATGCCCTTGAACTACCGAATGCAAACACTTGTGCAGTCGGATTAATTGTGTTACTTGTTTTTGCATGTAAGTTGTGGCTGCATCGTAAAAGGGAGTTGAGATACAATGCATGCGGTTATGATTGTAGCGATCGTCTTTGGCGGTGCCATACTGGCGCTTGCTATTATAGGGAGCACCATTGTTATGATCATCAGGGTCTTGAAAGGTGGGATCTCTCGAACGAGCCAGAGATTCGAGGCAGAGGAAGCCAAGATGATCCAAGAGATGTATCAAGGGTTTTCACGGATGGAGCAACGCGTTGAGGCATTGGAGACCATTATCCTGGATCGTGAAAGAAAGGAACATGAAGGATGAGACGATTTGATGGAATATTACGCGGCGGGCTTTACCGCTCACGCAATGGAGTCATATTGGGGGTGTGCAGGGGTATTGCCGAGTATTTCGATTTCTCGGCATTTTGGGTACGGGCAATCGCCGTTGGCCTGTTTATCTTCAGTGGGTTCTGGCCTGTTACCATACTCTACTTTATTGCGGCACTGTTGATGAAGCCCCAGCCGGCAATACCCATAGACACGGATGAAGAGCAGGAATTCTATGACAGCTATGTTCACTCAAGAAAAGGCGCGATTGACCGGTTAAAGCGAAGATACGATAACCTGGAGCGCCGGATACGCAGGATGGAAGACACCGTTACATCCCGGGAATTCAACTGGGACAATAAATTGAACACCTAGCCCCGGGAAATAGAGAAGGGATTGAAGGATGTCATACAGGAAAGAGACGATACGCACGGGTATCAGTTTTGGCTCGGCGCTGGCGATGGTGATATCGTGGTCGGTAAATAAATCCGTGCTGTGGGCAATCATCCACGGGATATTTTCGTGGCTTTATGTAGTCTATTACCTAATACGATATTAATCCCTTAAAGATCACCAAGCCCACGCTGCCGGAAAAGGATCGAAAGCCTGTCTAAAAGAAAGCGTGGGTGATTTTTCAACTCACACAATCTTGATCACCGCATTCCCTTCTACCTTTCCCCCTTTCACCAGTGGAAGAATATCGGCGAGTTGGTCAAAGGGAAAGACCTCGATCTGGGTCTTGAGGTGTATCTCGCCCGCGATTTGTAAAAACTCCCTTCCGTCCTGTCTAGATATGTGAGCGAGGGATTTTACGGAACGCTCGAGCCATATATTGTTATAGTCATTGATCTCTATGGGCGTCATGTATACCGGCGCGAGAATAAGTCGACCGTTCCCCTTGAGCTGAGAGAGAGCAAACTCCACCAGGTTGCCCGCCGGCGGAAAGATAATCCCCGCATCAAAGGGCGTTGGTGGATTGTCCTCATAGGTGCCGATCCAGTCAGCACCGAGCTCTCGGGCGGCATCCCTATTTTTTTGACTCCTGGTTACCACAAACACCTCTAATCCCGAGTGCTTCGCAACCTGGAGCACGCAGGATGCAGTGGGCCCAAAGCCGTAAAGCCCGACCTTTTGGCCCTTTTTTGTCTCCGTAAGCTTGAGCGACCTATATCCCGCAATTCCCGGGCACAGGAGCGGGGCGAGCTCTTCAAAGGCCAGGTGATCCGGCACATGGTAGGCGAAATCCCCGTCAAGCACCGTATATTCGGCGTATCCCCCATCAGCATCCCAGCCGGTGAACGAGGCGCCGGTACAGAGGTTTTCCATACCGGAAAGGCAGAACTCGCATTCACCACAGGCGTGATTCAGCCATGCCACCCCTGCTCGATCACCTAGTTGAAAGGAGGTGACGTCTTTACCGACCTTATCCACGATACCCACAACCTCGTGCCCAAGGATAAGGGGAGACTTCTTCAAAGGGAGGTCGCCTTCAGCCACGTGGATATCCGTCCTGCAGATCCCGCATGCATGAACCTTGATACGTATCTCACCATCGGAGGGCTCCGGGGTGGGGATTTCCTCTAGGCGGATTGGTTTATTCTCGATTCTTGCCTGCCTCTCTAAGATCCATGCCTTCACTTTTTCATTCCTAAAAGATTGATGTTGAAAACCTTAGCTAATGAGAAAATTGCCTTGGCTTATGCCATGTAGATGCTCTCGTAGGTGTTTTTGGTAAGCTCTTCATGCTGTTCCCTGCAATACCGAAGCGCCTCGGGCAGGTAGTTCATGATGTCCCCCGCAATAATCCCGTCTTCTCCCATATCCCTCATCGCCAGGTCTCCTGCAAGGCCGTGCAGGAATACCCCCATCCGGGTGCTCTCCTCTAAGGAGAACCTGAGGCCATACATGGCCGCAATGGTGCCCACCAGGACGTCCCCGCTTCCCGCGGTGGCCATACCGGGATTTCCGCTCATATTGATGTAAATGCGCTCATCGGGAAAGCCGATGAGCGTGTGAGCCCCTTTCAGTATAATGATGGCTCGCAACTCCCGGCATGCCTTGGTGAGGAGCGACACCTTGTTTGCGTTGATCTCCGCGATATCGGTTTCTATGACCCGCGACATCTCCCCCAGATGAGGGGTCAGGATCGTTGGGCTTTTTCTCTTTTTGATGAGGTCTATGTTCTCGGAGATGGCGGTAATGCCGTCACCGTCTATGATAAGGGGTTTGTCTATAAGGGGTGCGAGTTCCCTTACCAACTGCTGGGTCTCCTCGTTGAGCGATAATCCCGGGCCCATCACAAC
>QMLW01000311.1 GCA_003646935.1 Deltaproteobacteria bacterium | reverse complement strand
TCCTTGACATAATCACCTTGGTATCCATCAGGGGGAAAGGGGTAGTTCGGTTCGGAGTTTTGTTTCCACCTGCTGTCGATGGATTCTCCCAGCAGCGCAATCTGCTGGCCCCCATCGTTTACGTAGAATTCACTGCTCACGTTATAGCCGCTGAACTCCAGGATGCGGCACAGGGAATCCCCCAATGCTGCTCCACGCCCATGCCCGAGATGGAGTGGGCCGGTGGGATTAGCGCTCACGAACTCCACCATTATCTTCTGGTTCCCTCCAAGCTGGTTTCGGCCGTAATCGTCAGCGAGCTCCAGTATCCGTGAGAGCTGGTTATGCCATTGCTCGATTGTCACGAAGAAATTGATAAAGCCGGCACCCCCTATCTCAGCCCTTTCGATCAGGTGATCACTATCTACCAGGTGAGCGATAATCGTTTCAGCGATACGTCTGGGGCTACTTCTCTGTCCGCTGGCCATGGTCATGGCCAGGTTGGTGGCGAAATTCCCGTGACCCGGATTGTTCGGGATCTCGATGACAAACTCCGGCATGGGCATCTCATGCAGGAGGCCCTCCCTGAAGCAGAGATCTACGGTATCCTTAAGGATTGCGGCAATCTTTTTCTTCATCTTGTGTAGGAATTTCTTTACAATATAGTTTCTTTGATCAATAACCCTGATGCAAAGCGCCTGGGTCATTTGCTGAAATGTTACCTTTTTTTGAGTCCCGCTTGCGGGACGCTGTATAAAATCGCGAAGCGATCTTATTACCTGTGAAAATAGCGGATAACGGATGTAATATCAAGAACTATGTCCGCTCCCAGAATCCGAGATTGGTTTTCATAAAACCAATCTCGGATTCTGGGACAATCGGAAGCATTTGACATTTGTATAAACTTCGGGCACGTATACCTGTAGTTCTTTATGCTGATTGTTCCATGACATGGGTGAAACATTTTGAGTGTTCAGAGTTCAGGGGAGCAGTAGTCATGAAAGAGAGGGAAGATTTCCTGAACACTGAACGCTGAACCCCTGAACACTTGACGATGTTGATTCAAGGTTGAAGCGAATTTCAAATATGTTTGGCTAACCTTTAATTTTGTGTAGCAAGGCATAGGTATGTACGTACAGCTCAAGGGTCAGATCGAACGGATCACCTACACCAACGAGGAGACCGGGTACACCGTTGCTAAGGTCAAGGTAGGTGGGCGAGGTGACCTCATTACCGTGGTAGGCAACCTGATTGCGCCGATTCCTGGGGAGATGATCGCGATGTCGGGGGAGTGGATCAGGCACCCCAGATATGGAGAACAGTTCAAGGTAGCCCATTACCAATCCCTGGTGCCTGCATCCGTGTATGGCATCGAGAGATACCTCGGCTCCGGGCTCATCCGGGGCATTGGCCCTATTATGGCGCGGCGGATCGTCGGGAAATTCGGCGAAAAGACCCTGGAGGTCATCGAACACGAGATCGAGCGGCTCGCCGAGGTGGAGGGCATTGGGGAGGTGCGCATCGGCACGATCAAGAAGGCATGGGAAGATCAAAAGGAGATACGTGATGTAATGATATTTCTCCAGACCCATGGGGTGGGCTCGGGATTCGCCACCAAGATATTCAAACAGTACGGAAGCCGATCCATAGCGGTGGTCAGGGAGAATCCATACCGTCTCGCCTCGGATGTATTCGGTATCGGATTTCTTACTGCCGACAGGATTGCGGAGAAACTGGGGTTTTCAAAGGACTCAGGACAACGGGTAGAGGCGGGAATCCTGTATGTGCTCTCCCAGCTCGCCGATGAGGGTCACGTCTACTATCCCTATGAACCCCTTATCCAGAAGTGTGAGGAAATCCTCGGCGTTGACCGGGGCGTTATCATCAGGGCGGCCGATATGATCGCGGATGACAAGATGATCGTTATCGAGGAGCTTGTCTCTAATGGCGGGGGATTTGAGGAGGCGACCAAGGGCGTGTATCTCGCCAGATTTCACCATGCCGAGAAGGACATCGCCGCCAGGTTGCAGGCCCTCATGGAGGCGCCGAAATCCATCCCGAAGATCGATCAGACAAAGGCGGTAGAGTGGGTGCAGGGGCAGCTTTCCATAACATTGGCTCCACGCCAGATAGAGGCCGTGAGGAGCGCCGTTGAGAACAAGCTGATGATCATTACCGGCGGCCCCGGAACCGGTAAGACCACCATCATCAATGCCATCATCAAGATCTTCTCGAGGCTCGGTGTGAAGGTAGTGCTCGCTGCCCCTACGGGCAGGGCTGCAAAGAGGATGAGCGAGGCAACCGGTCATGAGGCCAAGACGATTCACCGGATGCTGGAGTACAGCATTCAGAAGGGAGGATTCCAGAAAGACGAGTTGAATCCCCTGGACTGTGAACTCATGATTATCGATGAGGCATCCATGATCGATACGATCCTGATGTACCACCTCCTGAGGGCTATTCCCCCTCAGGCCACCTTTATCATGGTGGGCGATGTTGATCAGCTACCCTCGGTTGGGGCAGGGAACGTGCTCAAGGATTGCATCAACTCCGGCAGGATACGGGTACTAGAGCTGAACGAGATCTTCCGTCAGGCCAAGGAGAGCTTGATTGTGGTCAATGCCCATAAGATCAACAGCGGCATGCTCCCCTTGCTGAAACCGCCCGGGCAAGGGCTGGGTGATTTTTATTTCATCGAGCAGGATGACCCATCGGAGGTGCTGAGGATTATCGTGGAGCTGGTGAAGGACCGAATTCCTCGGCGCTTCGGGTTTGATCCGGTAGACGACATCCAAGTGCTTACCCCCATGCACAAGGGGGAGGTGGGGGTAAACACCTTGAACGAGGAACTGCAAAAGGCGCTGAATCCCGCTGACCAAAGTATCACGAGAGGTGGATGGACGTTCAAGCTCAACGATAAGGTCATGCAGGTCAAGAACAACTATGATAAGGAGGTCTTTAATGGGGACATCGGCAGGATACGGCGCATCGACTCCGTCAACCAGGAGGTGATCATCTGCTTCGATGATCGGGATGTGCCCTATGAGTATGCCGACCTGGATGAGATCGTCCTGGCCTATGCGGTGTCTGTACATAAATCCCAGGGATCCGAGTACCCTGCCGTTATCATGCCCATGCTAACCCAGCACTATGTGCTCTTGCAGCGGAATCTCGTCTATACCGCGGTGACCAGGGGCAGAGGCCTGGTGGTCATGATCGGCACCGCCAAGGCCTTGGCCATAGGGATAGGGAACGATAAGACCCAGAAGCGTTACACCTACCTCAGGCGCAGGCTGGACTGATCATCATGTCACGATTGTTTTCAATCCTAAGAGCTTGACCATCGGGTCGAAATCCCTGTCGTCATGCAATAAAGGCAACCGATAATGATCGTCTCGGAAATTCTAAAACTTATTGAAATTAAAAAGGTTTTTTTGAGACTGTTCCATATTGTCTCACACATGGAATAATGGAATGGTGGAATATTGGGTCGTAGTTGAGATTAACTGGTTACTTTTTTTAAGGACCTATTTTCCATTAATAATGGTAAACACAAGTAATAACAGAAT
>QMLW01000310.1 GCA_003646935.1 Deltaproteobacteria bacterium | reverse complement strand
GGAATATGTTTTGCTAACTAGGAAACTCGGGCTAGGTCTTTTTTATTCTCGACCGCACCCCAGTCAATCGGTTGTCTCCCTTTCTTACTCTCTTGTTGCGCAGTCCTCTTGTCTGCCGTTTTCCGATACGGCTTCTTCCCCTCGTGGATGCGGTGGAGATCACTGATCATTCTTTTCGGTACCCGCTTGGCGTGGAGTTCACAGTCCCATATGGCGTTCACATACCTGCTCCCGTATTTCTGGCTCATATCATGTTCATTCGAGACCTCTCCCGCGCCCCAGTCGTACATGGGAAACGCCTTGTAATATGCCATGGCCTCTTGTTTCTGCTCTTCCAGTTCCTCTTGTGTCATCTTAATCGATCTTCGGTGTTTTTCGAGTTCCCTATATGCCTGGGCGACGTCAAATCCCTCACTCATTTCCTGCTTCCCTCATCCGTTTCTAAATCTTTTTTGGCCTTGGCAACGGCAATCTGCAGAACGAAGCCCTGATTCTGGTAGTCATTGATCCTTTGAATCACCAGAATGTCTCTCTCCGTGAATCTGCGGTGGAGACGGCTTCCTACTGATATTAAGAGGACCTCCGGGAGAAACCCTTTCTCGTGCCACTCCCTGATCCTGTTTTTACTCACCCCGGTCATGTCACTCACCTGGGTAATACTGAATGTTATCTGTGATTGTTGGTTCATGATTGAATCCTCCTTATTATGATATTTTGAGGAGACATATTTCTTTCCCCTCACCTATAGAAGGTTAGATAATTATCGATGAGAGGAACCGAATTATTCGCCCCTCACTATAAAAAGGTTAGATTATTCAGGAGGTAGTTGCTGGAATCAGGACGGAATAAATGGATGTAGGTGTGATCTGATACGAACGACATTGAGTGAAGTGATTAAGGAAGGATCTTGTATGCAGCTAGGATTCGGGGATTATTGAGAAAGGATGACTTAACAAGGCATTACTGCCAGGCAATGCCAGGCAGTCGTGGGCACGAGATCTCCATCATAAAAGGGGACGTAGGTTCCAAAACAACTTACGTAAATAGATCGAGACTTGTGATCTTAAAAGCTGAATCTGTGATCGCTTGCCAATCAATCAAGATTTCAATCAGGTTAAGACCTGGTGAAATGCATCCGATATCCACCCTTCATCTATCGCGTCAATGGAATCTATCTCAATGCCGCAAACAGCGCATCTCACGGCCTATCATAGAAAAAAATGGGGAGTGAAGGGGAAACACTGACTCCCCATTTTCTTATGCTTCTCTGGGTTGACAAAAAGATAAATAGAATATATTCTATTCAAAGAATGAATGCTCATTTTAAGGGGGAAGCTATGTCACCATCTACCACTATTCACATCAATGATGAGCTACTATCGAGGATTGATAAGACAGCAAAAGAGAAAGCTACCAGCAGAAATCGTTTTATCATCAATGCATGCGAAATGGCGCTGGATAATGAAGGCGGCAAATGGCCTGAGGACTTTTTTACAACGAAACTTAATGAAGAAGATCTTCAATTGCTGAAAGATAGTGTTGCGGAGATGGAAAGGGCTATTGTTCGTGCACGAAGGAATAGAGGAGATATTGATCTATGAGGTATGTGCTCGATACTACGGCTTTTTCCGCGGCCATGAGGCGGGAAGAATCCATTCTTGATTTTTTTAGGGCCCATCGACCAAAACAAATTGTTACGGTGCCGCCGGTAGTAGCTGAAATATACTATGGCATTGAAAGGTTAGATCACCTCGCGAGGAAATATTATCTATTGAAATCCGAGCTTGATAGATTGCTTGCAATCATTGATGTGCTCCCCTGGTTATTTGAGGCGTCATACAACTTTGGAATTATTAAAGCGGACCTTGAAACCAGGGGAGCGGTAATAGCTGATTTTGATATTGCCATCAGCGCAATCGCTATGGCCCATGAATGCACCGTGGTCACAGCAAATTTAGATCATTTTAGCAGGATAAAGAGATTGAACTGCAGATTTTGGAAATAGATAAGAAATTTCCTATGCTTCTTTTTCAAAGTCGATTATCTTTGAAACCCTTTCCTCCAGGATCATGACCTGCTCGACTATGCGCCGTAAATCCTTCTTGTGCGGGTCGTCCTCGGGCGTCTTCTCATACAGCCTCCGCGAAAAGCCGCCAATTATGGTAAGGGAGTTCCTGCACTCATCAGCAACCCTGTTGGCCATTTTGCCCACCGCAGCGAGCCGTTCCGCATCAATGAGTTGTTTGCCCTTTTCATCGAGCTCTTCTGTCCTTTCCTGCACCGTTCTCTCGAGTTCCTGGCTGAAGACATACACTTTGTCATATAGTTGAGATATCCTGATTGCGGTACCGATCTGATTGGCGACAATGTAGATGAGGTCGCTGAATCGTTCATGGAAGTAGTTCTTTTGCCTGGAGGAAGCTACGAGTACCCCGATGTTCTTGCCCTCTGCCTCAATGGGAGTGACAGCAAAGGATTGAATGTCCTCGCCCACGAGAAGGGTTGTTGAAATGGGTTTATCGATTTTCTCGGCGTCATTTATGATGACGATTTTTCCCGTGAGAAAGCATTCGCCTGAGTAGCTGTCGACAGTTGGCTTTCTCGTTGCTGTCTCCACGAATTTCTCGCTTAGGCCCCTTTGACTCTTAATCCTCAGGTTACCATCCTTGTCAAGCAAGCGGATTGAACAAGCATCAAGCCCGAATTCCCTGGTGAGGAGATCGACAATAGCATCCAGTACCTCCTGGAGGTGAAGATGGGAAGAGAGGATTCTGGTAATCTCAAGGAGTATCTCTAGTTTCTGCTCGCTCTCCCGTATTTGCTTTGAAATTCCACGAATGACCCGTGAGAGGTCGTCCTTTTGAGCAAAAGAGCTTACGGAAATCTCCTCATGTTTACCCATATGGAGCTTTTTCAGGTCATCGGTGATGGCCTTGAGGCGCTTTGATGCGGAGTGGTTCAAGATGCAGGCAATGATAATGCCGGCAGCAAGAAGTGCAAGGACAACGGTAAACAGGATCGAGGGATTGTGAAATAGGTTGGGGTGCAATCCCCCGATTATGGCAAAAAGGCATATTGCGCTACCTATGGGAATCAGGCAGTAAAGAAAGGTCTTCTTTTGTCTCAACATTTCATACCGTTACACTCTCAGCCCTTTTGGCGTGGGAATCCTTCAGATCTCCTATCTTGCCTTCTTATGATTGTTATTTTAGGATAAATGCAGTGAAATCGCAACGTTTCCCTCCATCGTACATGCAGAGGGAAGGTGAGGATTAAATGCTTCGCTAGTATACATGAGGTGCGGACGGTGACGGTGGATTTATCCGGGAGCTATGGGTTAGGAAGACCCTTCAAGAACGTTTGCTGTTGCGCGAGTGGAGAGTTGTTTGGCATATGCTGCTTTCCACGTAAGGGCTAACAATACCCCTTATAGGGAGCGACATATTATAGCTTCGTAAAAAGCCACTAACATCGTCACTCCGGCGAACCCCGAATCGGGTTCCGGGCAAGGCGCCGGAGTCTATGACATATTTAAAATACTGGATTCTGG
>QMLW01000309.1 GCA_003646935.1 Deltaproteobacteria bacterium | reverse complement strand
GGGACACGCAGGGCACTATCACCTTTTTCAATGAATTTGCCCAGGATTTTTTCGGCTTTACCGAGAATGAAGTGCTCGGCAGGAACGAGGTAGGCACCATCGTGCCGGAAAGGGATAGCTCCGGGCGAGACCTGGCTGCAATGATTCAAGACATAGGCCTTCACCCCGAGAAATACGCCAACAATGAGAACGAGAACATGCGACGCGATGGGGAACGGGTATGGGTTTCCTGGACCAATAAAGCAATCCGGGACAAAGATGGAAACATTGTGGAGATCCTCTGCATCGGCAACGATATTACGGAAAGAAAACAACTCGAGGCACAGCTCCAACAAGCACAGAAAATGGAGGCAATCGGCACCTTGGCCGGTGGCGTTGCCCATGACTTCAATAACCTCCTGATGGGCATTCAAGGGCGTACCTCCCTCATGCTCATGGGTATTGATCCCTCCCATCCCCATTATGAGCATCTCAAGGGAGTGGAGGAATTCGTGCAAAGCGCCTCCAGCCTCACCAGGCAACTCCTCGGGTTTGCCAAGGGAGGAAAATACGAGGTGAAGCCAACCAACCTCAATGAACTGCTCAACAAGACCTCGGATATGTTCGCCCGCACCAAAAAGGAGATCTCCATCTATAAGAAATACCAGGATGATATCTGGGCGGTAGATGTTGATCAGGGCCAGATCGAGCAAGTGCTTTTCAACCTCTATGTCAACGCCTGGCAGGCGATGCCCGGCGGAGGTGAGCTCTACCTTGAAACCGAAAACGTAAAACTCAGCAAGAAGTTCGTCAGGCCCTTCCAGGTTGAGCCAGGAAGGTATGTGAGGATCTCCGTTACTGACACCGGTATTGGAATGGATGAGAAAACCCAACAGAGGATATTTGATCCATTTTTTACCACCAAGGAGATGGGCAGGGGTACCGGTCTTGGGCTGGCCTCTGCGTACGGTATCATCACAAATCATGGCGGTATCATAGAAGTCTTCAGCAAGAAGGGCGAGGGAACTACCTTTACCATTTATCTACCCGTTTCCGAAGGGCGTATTGTGAAAGAGGAGGAGGTATCAGAGAAGATCTTAAAGGGAAAGGAGACGATTCTTCTTGTGGATGACGAGGAAATGATCCTTAAGATAGGACGAGATCTCCTCAATGCAATGGACTACAAGGTATTCACAGCGAGAAGCGGGAGAGAGGCTGTTGAGCTCTATAAGGGGCAAAAGGACTCCATTGATCTCGTCATCCTGGATATGATCATGCCTGAAATGGGCGGCGGACAGGTCTATGACCGAATGAAGGAAATCAACCCCGATCTCAAGGTACTCCTGTCGAGCGGCTATAGCATCGATGGTCAGGCACACGAGATAATGGAGAGGGGATGCGACGGATTCATTCAGAAACCATTCAACCTAACTAAACTATCCGCTAAGATAAGGGACATATTGGAAAAGTAAAAGACGCAATGGAGGAAACGATGGAGGAGAAAAGAGCCTTTGAGACGGAAAAGGCAGCAGTTCTGGGAGGACCTTACTCCCAGGCAATCATCCATAATGGGATAATCTACCTTTCTGGCCAGGGACCTATAGATCCGCAAACAAACCAGGTAATACATGGGACAATCGAGCAAGAAACGGAACTGGCAATGGAGAACATCCGCATTATCCTAGAAGAAGCCGGCTCTTCATTGAGCAAGGTACTACAAGTAACCGTGTATCTTCTCAACATGAGGGAGTATGGCAGGTTCAACGAGGTGTACAGGAGGTACTTTCCCCAAGACCCCCCAGCGAGGACGTGTGTTCAGGCAGCGAGGCTACCTTTTGATATTCGAATTGAGATCGACGCCATTGCGTATATCTAATCCATGGACGCTGCTCTCGTTGAACGGATATTGGCCACAAGCAAGAATCATTCATTCATGCCGAATCAAAAGGTACACTGCCCACGCTTTAAGATTGGGTAGGCAATATCTTATTGGGAAGGTAGATACATGAGAGGTGAAGACAAGTCAAAGGATCAACTCTTACAAGAATTAATGGAATTGGGCCAACGAATTAATGAATTGGAAACAGTTAGAATCGAGCGCAAGCGAGCTGAGGAGGCCCTGCGAGAGAGCGAAGTCAAATACCGGACTCTCTTCAAATCGGCCAATGATGCTATCTTCCTTATGGTAGAGGATGAATTCATTGATTGTAATCAACAGACTCTGAACATGTTTGGCTGCACAAGAGAACAGATAATCGGCCAACCCCCGTACCGATTTTCTCCTCCCCTTCAGCAAAATGGCCAGGATTCCAAGAAAAAAGCACTGGAGAAGATCCATGCGGCTCTAGACGGAGAAGCACAGTTCTTCGAATGGAAACATTGCCGGCACGATGGAACACCTTTTGATGCTGAGGTAAGTCTTAATCGAATCAATCTAAAAGAGGGGGTTTTTCTTCAGGCTATTGTACGGGATATTACCGAACGCAAGCGTGCAGAGGAACTGGCCAAATCACAGCAGCAACAGTTGGTACAGGCGGACAAAATGGCCACTCTCGGAATCTTGGTCTCCGGGGTTGCACATGAGATCAACAATCCCAATAATTATATTCTTCTTAACGCAAAAATATTATCCAAGGTCTGGAATGATATTACACCTATTCTCAAACAATACTATGAAATGAATGGAGACTTCGCCTTGGCAGGTATGCCATACACAAAGGCGCATGAGAGAATCGGCCAATTGATTTTAGGAATCTCTGAAGGATCGGAGCGCATTCAGAAAATCGTCCAGAGCTTGAAGGATTTTGCCCGTCAGGATAGAGGTGAGCTAGATCAATCAGTGGATATCAACTTAGTTGTAAAATCCTCAATTCTCATTATTAACAACCTAATCAAGAAGTCTACCACTCACTTCTCTATCGAATATGGAGAAAATCTGCCGAAAATAAAATGTAATTTCCAACAGTTAGAACAGGTCATCATCAATTTAATCACCAATTCCTGTCATGCATTGCCAAATAAAGAAAAGGGCATTATCATTTCAACATCCTACGACATGGATTCAAAAAACATCATCATAAATATCCAGGATGAGGGAATAGGTATCCCCTCAGAGAGTTTAAAACACATTTTGGACCCATTTTTTACCACCAAAAGAGATTATGGAGGAACTGGCTTAGGTCTATCTGTTTCCTATAATATCATCAAGGACCATGGCGGTGAATTAAGTTTCACCTCAGAGTTAGGAAAAGGTACAACTGCTACTATTAGATTGCCTGTTGGCCCGTTGGCCCCTGAATCACCTCACCGGAGGTAACAATGAACAAGTCCAAATATCCATCTTTGCCTGTTTTACTGGTGGACGATGAGGAGCAGTTTCTTCTGAGTGCCAGTTTTACCCTTAGCTCTGCCGGTATAAACAATATTGTGGAGTGTCAGGACAGCCGTGAGGTTATACAGCAACTTGCCGATCAAGACTTCGAATTAATCGTCCTGGATATGCTCATGCCGTATGTATCCGGCAGAGACTTCTTCCCAAGATTACCCAGGATTATGCGGATATTCCTGTGGTTATAAT
>QMLW01000308.1 GCA_003646935.1 Deltaproteobacteria bacterium | reverse complement strand
GTTTTAGCGATAATCTGGTTTGGGCGGGAAATATCGTAATCAAGGGCTCCACCACCGTGCTTCCCATTGCACAGAAGATGGCGGAGGTGTATATGAGGGCCAACCCGGATGCGAGGATATCCATCTCAGGCGGTGGATCGGGTAACGGCATAAAGGCCCTTATCGACGGATCGACTGATATTGCCGATGCTTCTCGATTTATAAAAGACAAGGAAATTGCACTCGCCGTTGAAAAGGGGAGATATCCGGTGCCGTTCGCCATTGCGTATGACTCCATCATACCGGTGGTACATCCCAGCAATTCAATGACCAATCTCACCCTGGACCAGCTCAAGGCGATATATAAAGGCGAAATCAAGAACTGGAAGGACGTGGGCGGTCCTGACAGAAAAATCGTGGTTGTCTCCAGGGATACCTCCTCTGGTACGTATGAAGTATGGGAAAAGAAGGTAATGAAGAAAGAGAGAGTCTATCCAGGTGCGCTGCTTCAGGCCTCAAACGGTGCCGTAGTACAGGCCGTTTCTAAAAATAAAAATGCCATTGGCTATATCGGGCTCGGCTATCTGGATGCAAGCGTAAAGGCCCTATCGGTAAATGGGATTACCGGTTCAGTTGAAACCACCCTGAACGGTACATACCCAATCAGCAGGCCCCTCTATATGTTCACCAACGGGTGGCCAAAGGGCGATACCGCTGCTTTTATTAACTTCGTCCTGCATCCCCAAAAGGGTCAGAAATACGTGTCCGCGGCAGGGTACGTGCCCTTGTATTGAGATGTATTTTCATAGTAGTCAGCCTCTGACAGACTCGGACTTTTTGTTCGGCAAATCTGCCGAACAAAAAGTCCGATTACAACCTTGGGCAAACGAATGATATATCCTATTATTTCATTGAGGATACCGTTGTAACAGAATATGCCCAAAGGGCATGATACCTAATAGCTCCGCAAAATGCGGAGCTATTTGTCTGTGTCATCTGCATACATCTGTGGCCAAAAATATCTTAGGGAATGAAATGGCGGAAACGCATCGAGGAGGAAAGACTCGCCAAAGGAGAGGGCGGGCGATCCGCACCCTCTTTTTCTGCATCGCACTGGCTTCCATAACGACGCTGGCGCTCATCGTCGTGTTTCTTTTTATGGAAGGCCTTCCCATTTTCGCCAAGGTTTCCGTCAATGATTTCATCTTCGGAAAATACTGGTACCCCACTGACGAGCCACCGGATTTCGGCATCTTTCCGCTCATTATGGCATCCCTGGCCGTTACTGCCGTGGCCTCCCTGATCTCAATCCCCTTAGGGGTCCTCACTGCGCTCTACCTTGCAGAGGTTGCATCGGCGAGGGTTCGCGAGTGGGTGAAGCCGATCGTGGAGTTGCTCGCGGCCCTCCCCTCTGTGGTGATCGGATACTTCGGTATGGTCATAGTTGCTCCCTTTCTTCAGGAAATCCTGGATGTCGCCACGGGATTAAACCTCTTCAACGCTGCATTGATGCTGGCCTTTATGTCGATACCCACTATTTGCAGCATTTCCGAGGACGCCATCTTTAGCGTACCCGCGGAACTCAAGGAGGCATCGCTTGCTTTGGGAGCTACCCATTGGGAGACAATAGCCAGGGTGATCATTCCCGCATCCATCTCCGGCATCAGCACGGCCATTATCCTCGGCATGTCCAGGGCGATAGGGGAAACCATGGTGGTCCTCATGGTAGCGGGCGGCGCAACCCTTATCCCCTCCTCGCTCTTCGACCCGGTACGGCCCATGCCGGCGAGCATAGCCGCTGAGATGGCAGAAGCACCATTTCGAAGCGATCACTACTATGCGCTGTTCGCCACGGGTATGGTGCTGTTTGCCCTTACACTTCTCTTTAACCTGGTAGCGGATCACATTGCACACAAATACAGACAGGTGGGGGCAGCGACACTATGATAGCAATGAACGAAACAGATGCACTCTATATGAAAGGGACTCCTGGGCCTCGAGCCCAATCCGAGATAGCTCGGGAAAAAAACGCCATCACACGATCCTCTCAGGCCCGTGGACGAAGACGCACGTTCTTTCAGAAATTCATGTTCTGGCTTTTTCGCATGGCTGCGGCTACCAATGGAATTGCCTTGGTTATCATCGTGTATTTTCTCGTGGCGAAAGGATGGCGGGCCATTACCTGGACGTTCCTATCCCAGGCTCCAAGAGAGTCCATGACCGAAGGGGGCATCCTGCCCTGTATCGTGGGAACCGTGTGCCTGAGCCTGGGCGCAATAGCAGTGGCGCTACCCATTGGAGTTGCATCGGCCATCTATCTCAACGAGTATGCAAAACCCGGCAAGGCACTCAGGATAATACGCCTGGGGATCAATAACCTCGCCGGGGTTCCCTCCATTGTGTTCGGTCTCTTCGGGCTTGCCTTTTTCGTGGTATGGCTGCAATTCGGTGTGAGTATCCTGGCCGGCGCATTGACCCTGGGAGCTATGAGCCTGCCCATAATCATCGGCTCTTCTGAAGAGGCGCTCCGAGCAGTGCCGGACACCTTTCGGGAGGCATCCCTCGGTCTCGGTGCCACCAAGTGGCAGACGATCTACCGGGTGGTACTTCCGGCTGCCCTTCCCGGCATCCTCACCGGGGCCATCCTGGGGATCAGCAGAGCAGCCGGTGAAACGGCTCCGATCATGTTCACCGCAGCGGTGTTCTTTACGCCTTCTTTACCCAAGTCCATCTTCGATGAGATCATGGCCCTTCCCTATCACGTCTATGTCCTGGCAACGGCCGGCACCGAGATAGAGAAAACCCGTCACCTCCAGTACGGGACAGCCCTGGTGTTGATAGCCATAGTACTGGGTTTGAACCTTGTGGCGATTCTCTACCGAGCACGGCTCCGGAGGAAGATGTGACACTTTATCGACTATGTTATCCTTCTTATGATTTATTCATCGCAGCAACCGGGCGCAGCTAGGGATTTCCCATGAAAAACCAATTGAAAATGACAACGAAAAACCTCAATTTCTACTACGACGACTTTCGTGCGCTCCATGGCATTACCCTGGAGTTCCACGAACATCAGGCAACTGCCCTTATCGGGCCATCAGGATGTGGGAAAAGCACGCTCTTGCGCTGCCTGAACCGAATGAACGACCTCATTCCCTACAGTCGTGTTGAAGGAGCGGTATTGCTCGACCATCGAAACATCTACGATCCCGACGTGGATGTGGTTACCCTTCGCCGCCGTGTGGGCATGGTATTTCAAAAGCCGAATCCCTTCCCTAAAACCGTCTTTGAGAACATTGCCTATGGTCTCAGGGTCAACGGAATCAGGGACAAGGCCTTCATTGCGAATCAGGTGGAGCACAGCCTTAAGCAGGCTGCCCTCTGGGATGAGGTCAAAGACAGGCTTCATGATTCGGCCCTGGGCCTCTCAGGAGGTCAGCAGCAGCGTCTGTGCATTGCTCGGGCGCTGGCAGTGGAGCCGGAAGTGCTTCTCATGGATGAGCCGTGCTCGGCGCTCGATCCCATTGCAACACAGAAGATCGAGGATCTGATCGATCAGCTCAAGGAATCCTATACCATTATCATCGTGACCCATAATATGC
>QMLW01000307.1 GCA_003646935.1 Deltaproteobacteria bacterium | reverse complement strand
GATATGATCCGTCTTATCTATCCCTGATGATGTCTTCTTTAATGCCATGTGCTCACCTTTGAGCAGATGATGGATATTGAACTGCGAGGATGAGTGGTTTGATCGCCACCATGATCACAGGTCATAGGCTATTGATGGCACCAATAAGCTCTCGGAGCCTTCCAAAATCATCCCGCTTGAAGTCCACTATGAGTCTGGGTAGATGCCCGATCTCAGGCTCATCGATCTCCTCTGGAAGAGGGCCTGATGAATATATCTGCCCTTGGGGTCTCAGGATATCTGAAAAGCGAATCCTCAGTTGCCCTATGTTACCTTGATCGATGTCTGAGGTCAGCCTGATTACAAGACGATCGTCGATATATCGCAGGCTGTGATAGCGAGAGTAGAAGTGATTGATTTCTTGAAGGGCATCGTCAACGGAGTCTACCCTCTCGAATAGTTTCAAATCCGACTGGCTGATGTAGCCCCGAGCCAGGAGGGTTTCCTCAACGAATTCAATCCACCTGCTCCAGTAAGTGCCCCCTGGCTCATCCACGAGGACAAGGGGCACGGGATTGCGCTTACCTGTTTGCACGAGGGTGAGGGTTTCCATTGCCTCATCGAGCGTGCCAAAACCGCCCGGAAAGAGCGCGATGGCATCGGATTCCTTGAGAAAGGCGACTTTTCGGTTAAAGAAATATTTATACGATATGCTCTTGAAATTCCCCTCGATAACGGGATTAGGCTTTTGTTCGAAGGGAAGCCGGATATTCACTCCGAAGGAGTATTCCGGCCCGGCCCCCTCATTGACTGCCTGCATGATCCCGGAACCACCCCCGGTGATTACCATATATCCTGACTCTGCTAATCTTTGACCCAATTCCCGGGCCATCTTAAAGGCCGTCTCATCAGGCCGTGTTCGAGCCGAGCCGAAGACCGTGACCTTTTTTACATCTCGGTACGCGCTGAATGCCTTTGCCGTAAAGCGCATCTCCTTCAATGATGTATTCATGAGCTTCAGGTCAACGCCGCCATCATCCTCCTGTCCGGCCTTAAGCGATGCCAGAATCATCTCTCGGACGATTGGAGGTCGGCTGATGCTTCCCGCGCGCTCGATCAGGCCTTGAATGCATTCATCTATCGGGCCGTTATTCCTCCTGAAGTAGAGTTCCATGTCAATCCTGTTCCTCGCACATAAAGGTGATTTTATAGAGATCTGGATGCAAATTCGTTTTTCCTGTCAGCGTTGCTCAGGTTTTTTATCCATTTGATCTTGGCTTACCGAGAAGGGAGTCATCCTCAAGCTTCAATTCGAATTGTATGATGTCGCCGCTAACCAGGTCCTTCGGATCCAGTATGCAAAACCCATGGTTTGAGATCTGCGAGGCCGTGCTCCTGTATTCATCGCTGCTTCTAGTTGATTCTTGCTCTTACTAGCCGGGTTATAGTTCTATGCCCTTAAAGCTTTCGCCAAGTTCCCCCCTAGTTCCGAAACGTTTGCCATTGTTTTGCCCTCTTTTTTTACTGCACCGCGTTCAAAAACCTTGAATGATGCATGCCATCATTCAGGCCTGTACAATATTTGTCTTTTCTGCACCGTTCACAGCCGATACAGGATTGGAAACAATAATCCCTTAATTGTAGTATCTCCGTTTTTATTTCTCGATGCAGGGTTTTTACCATGGTTTTCAACACCGCGTCTGAATTTCCGTTTGCCCTGGGACTGCCGCCAATACCTAAAATTCTCGGCTCTGGTGGTGTAATTTCAATCACTGTTTCCTCATTCAAAATGTATGTGTAAAAACCCCCTTTGAAAACAATTCATTGAATTACTTAAGGACGGATTCTTACGATTCCATCACCTTTCTAAATCTGAAATCAACCACCTGATGGATCTTTTCAAAATCGGAAATGTTCACTGTTACCACCACTGCCCCGATCTGCCGGGCCAGTAATGCGATGGATACGTCGTTATAAATACGAGGATATACTGGCTCCAGCTTTCCTGATGAACGAAGCTTGTGACATACCTGTCCTATCAAGACTTGCGTTGACGATGAGGGTACCACGAGCCTACCCAGTTTGATAAACCTCGCGCCAAAGTTGATCAGATGGTTTATTTCCTTTTCACCTTTGGCCCCAATCCATAATTCATGGAGCACCGGATGGACCAGCTACATCACCTTGTTGAATCCGTTAATCTCATCTTGAAAAAGGCCGTGATTGAAAACCCCGATATAGACGCTCGTGTCAAAGACGACCTTTTCTTGCATTTTTTAGACCTCCTCGAAGTCAAAACTTCCAGCGTCTTTCAGGGTCGCCTCTGCAAGCTGAAGATCTGAGTCAAATTGCTTGAGTACGGCGTTTATGGCCTCCTTTTCTGATTTTGCTTGCAGGGCCGTCTTGATACGATTGATCTGATCCTGGTCCAATTCAATGGTTTTTTTTACAAGTGTCATTCTATTCCTCCATTCGATACAGCTAAATTGTCTGGTTTTTATGGTTTAATGTTACAACAGGATATGTTATCTGTCAAAGATTTTTCCGGCAGGCCAATCAAGACTTTTTTATCTCAATATAGTAAGGGCTGTCTTTGAAATATTGGTTCGTTGAATGGTGCGACCTAGTTCTCTAATCCGTTCAAATGTATATAGTAAAAGTCTGATACCCTATTTACTTCCCCGCTGGGCAGGCAAGTTCACAGGCACGGCAATATTTAATAACCAATATGGAATTTCCGTTTTCGTCGATTTCTCCTCCGGGGACTTTGTTGGCTACGTTCGAATCAATCTGGGCAATACAGCTCGGCCGGCGGTATGCTCCGGATGAAAAGGCGTTCTGTGGACATACTTTGTGGCAAAGCACGTCGCAGGTTTCACAGGGAAAAAATCCCTCAATAGGCTCGTTAGGCTGTAGATCTCCTTCAATCAAGATGGAACGAAGTCGTATTTGTGGGCCCCATTCTGGATGGAGCAACAGATTGCTTTTGCCGATGATGCCCAGTCCAGCTAACACAGCAGCATCTTTAAGAAATAGGCCACCCCATTCCACATGGTAGGGGAGGGGATAAGCCCCCAGGTGGAGCTCCTTTCGGAGCCATTGTTTTAACGATTCGGATATCTCCATAAGCCGACGGTTGCCATTGGTATTGCCCCGGTCCCACCAATCCAATCGAGGATCGTTTTTCGGATGGTGTAGACCCAGAACCAGCACGGAACGGGCCTCCGGCGGCCATTCGGGCACGGTACTTTCCTGTAACACTGATAGGCTCGTAGACCACTCTCCCTCAGGAACAACCTGATATGAGGGCGCTTTTAAGACGTCTTTAAGTCTTGCAATTCCCGCCCGGATGCCCGGATAGGATTGAGCGCGAGCGATAATTTCTTCTGAAAGTGAGGGATCCACGGTCACGTTTACCAATCCTTATTTAGAACGGAACTTAGTTCGCTTCGCTCACAATTGGAATGTTGGAATATTGGAATGATGGAATAATGCCTGCCTGTCGTCAGACAGGGGTTCTTAAGAAAATGGGGCAGTGTTTTATTGGTAAGATTTCTCTTGACAGGGAAGTTAATAAATGGATCATTCCTTTTAAAACCAACACTCCAATATTCCACCATTCCATTATTC
>QMLW01000306.1 GCA_003646935.1 Deltaproteobacteria bacterium | reverse complement strand
CCCTGCCGGCAAGGGTAAAGGATTCGGGCACCTGCTCAAGTTCCGCTCCGTCAAGGCGCCCGAAACGATCGATCACCTCTCCGACGGTGATATCCCTCCTGAAGCCCGATGGATACAGGTTGAGGCCCCGTGCTCGCAGGTCCTGAACCTTTTTCTTTATCTCCCGTAAAAGCCTGCTCGATTCATCCATGTATAGCTAGATCCCCCTCACTAATAAAATATAACCATGATCCTTCGGACTCCATGCCTGATAAAGGATTTGTAAACGAGCTAAATCCGAATATCGAAACTCGAAACAAATTCGAATTTCAAATGATCAAAATCCAAAAGACATTTAGGACATGTGAATTTTGAAATTTGAAATTGCTTAGGATTTCGGATTTCGTGCTTCGTGTCTCGATCTTTCACAAAGTGAGCCAATCCAATAAATCTCGTTATCTTATCTGGTTACCTCTTTTTGTGACGTGATCCTTTTAAAAGGGATTCTTCTCTTGATTATTTCCATAATTTATTTTATAGGAGCTTAGGTTTAGTCCAAATGTAGCTGTTAGTCAAGGCAAAACAAAAAGATCGAAATATCAACACCTTAAGATAGTTGGCCTCATAACGAGACAAAAAACCTTCTAGGCGGAAACAAGGAAAGGTTAATCTTTTTAAGGAGGTATGCGAATGGCGAAGATGTTATGGAAACCGACGGAAGAGAGGATCAAGAACTCGAACATGTATAAATTCATGCAGTTCATCAACGAGAGGCACGGAACCGACTTTCAAGAATATATGCCGCTCTATCGCTGGTCGGTGGAGAGCATCCCCGAGTTCTGGGCCGCCTTTTGGGACTATGCGGATATAAAATATTCAAAGACCTACGACACTGTCGTTGATGATCCCACCAAGATGCCGGGAGCGAAATGGTTTGAGGGTGCGAGGCTGAATTTCGCGGAAAACCTCCTGAGATACCGTGATGAGCACACGGCCTTGATATTCAGGGGGGAGACCCAAAAAACAGCCAGGATGAGCTACGCGGAGCTCTACGACACCGTGGCGCGTCTGGCACAATCGCTCCGTGAGCTGGGAATCTCTCCTGGAGACAGGGTCGCGGCCTACATGCCGAATATGATGGAGACGGCGATCGCCATGCTCGCCGCCACCAGTATTGGCGCAACATGGTCCTCCTGCGCCACTGACATTGGCTCCGGTGCGGTGATCGATCGATTCGGGCAAATCGAGCCCAAGGTGCTGTTCACCGTGAACGGGTACTATTACAAGGGAAAGGCATTTCACTCCCTTGGCAATGCGGCAGAAGTGGTCAAGGGAATACCCTCCATCGAGAAGGTGGTAGTCACCTCCTATACCGATGAGGAGCCTGATCTCGGCAATATCCCGAACGCCGTTCATTGGGATGCCTTTCTCGCGCAAGAAAGCGGGCTCGAGATCCAGTTCGAGCAACTACCCTTCGATCATCCCGTGTATATCATGTTCTCCTCGGGAACCACGGGAAAGCCCAAGTGCCTCGTGCAGGGTGCGGGGGGGATCCTCATCAATCAGCTCAAGGAGCTCATACTGCACACGGATCTCACACGGGATGACGTCCACTTCTTTATCACCACCTGCTCATGGATGATGTGGAACTGGATCATGAGTTCCCTGGCCGTGGGCAACACCCTTATCCTCTACGATGGGAATCCAGCATACCCTGATATCAGCGCCATGTGGAAGCTCAACCAGGATGAGAAGGTCACGATGTTCGGTACCAGCGCAAGCTATATCAATGCCATTAACAGTATGGGGCTCAAGCCCGGAAGGGACTTCGATCTATCGGCCTTGAAGGAGATATGGCAGACGGGCTCTCCCCTCTCACCTGAGGGATTTGAGTACGTATATAAGGAGATCAAGGAAGACGTGTGGTTTAACTCAAGCGCAGGGGGGACCGACATCAACGGCTGTTTCTGCACCGGAAGCCCGACCAGCCCCGTCTATGCCGGGCAGCTGCAGTTCCCCGCCCTGGCCATGAAGATTAACACCTACGATGATGCCGGCAAGCCCGTGGTCGACCAGGAGGGCGAGCTTGTGTGTGAGGCGCCGGCCCCATCAATGCCGCTCTATTTCTGGAACGATCCTGATGGCGCCAAGTATCACAGTGCCTACTTCGACGTCTATCCCAATGTATGGCGGCACGGCGATTATGTGAAGATCGACAGCGAGACGAACGGCATTACCTTCTTTGGGCGCTCCGATGCGGTGCTGAAGCCGTCCGGAGTTCGCATAGGCACGGCCGAGATCTATAACCAGGTGGAGAAATTGGAGGAAATCGCCGATAGCCTCGCGATCGGGCAAAACTGGAAGGGCGATCAACGGATTATCCTGTTCGTGAAGCTGGCAGAAGGCTACGGGCTCACCGAGGATCTGATTACCAAGATCAAGAAGACATTACGGGAGAAGGCCTCGCCGCGACACGTTCCCGCGAAGATCATCGAGATCCCGGATATACCCTATACCCTGAACATGAAGAAGGTCGAAAGCGCGGTTACGAACTTAATACACGGCCGGCCGGTGCTCAACAGGGATGCCCTGATGAATCCTCAATCCCTAGATAACTACGAGAATCTCCCTGAGCTCCAGAGCTGAGGGGTGGTCAGTATGCAGCATGAAGAGGCGCAAGGCGAACGGCACAGGAAGAAAATATGAACCTTTAGCCCTATGCCTTACGCCTTATACCGCCTTTGTGTCTGACCCATGCAGTCGAACAAGCAGCTGGTAGGCGACCAATAGGTCATCCTAATAGTTTCTTCATGAGCTCCACCAGTTCTTCCGGTTCCTCCGGTTTCTCCATGTAGGCCTCTGGTGGGGGTACGGATTGACCTCTGAATTCATCCAGCACGGCCTGGGATCGAAAGAAGCTCTTCGGGGCTATGGCGGAGAGCACGATCACGGGGATATCCTTGAAGAGCTCGTCGGTCTTTAATTCACGGTACATCCTGATCCCGCTCTGCTTTGGCATCAAGATATCGAGGATAATCAAATCAGGCGTATTTTCCCTTGCCTTGCCCATGCCTTCCACCCCGTTCTTGGCCACTAGGGCCTCATAGCCAGCTCGTTCCACGAGCTTTGACACGAGCTTTCTCACATCAGCATCATCGTCAACAACGAGAACCTTCTTCATGATGTATCCTCCTTATATCAATGTAGCGGTGGCTCTGAGGAGTACTCCTGTACCCTGTCTTCCGGTGGAACCATATTCCTATATGGGAGTCGCATGGTAAAGGTGGATCCCTTTCCCTGTTCCGAGTCTACGGTAATGGTCCCGCCGTGTGCCTTTACGATCTTCTGGGTATTCAGCAGGCCGAGGCCCGTTCCCCTTCCCTCCTTGGTGGTGAAAAGGCTCGTGAATAACCGTTTTTTGATCTCCTCATCCATACCGCAGCCATTGTCAGAGACTTTAAATCCGATTGACGTATCGTCTTCACGCATGGTCCTCACGTGCACGGCCCACTTCTTGCCCTCACTGGGATCGAAGATGCAAGCATCGATAGCGTTTGAAACCAGGTTCTGCAAACATCGTTCAATCCCCTTGGGATCCAGAGCTACCTCCCCCAAAGAAGGATCGAGATCCATGGTAATCTCTAT
>QMLW01000305.1 GCA_003646935.1 Deltaproteobacteria bacterium | reverse complement strand
TGTAGTGGGGTCTCGGAGGCCAGATGCGGTGTATAAACTTACGTAGATACTTAGTTCGCGTCGCTCACAATTGTAATCTTAGAATATTGGAATGTTGGAATAATGCCTGCCTGTCGGCAGACAGGGGTTCTTAAGAACATGGGGCAGTTGTTTATCGGTAAGATTTCTCTTGACAGGGAAGTTAATAAATGGATCATTCCTTTTAAAACCAACACTCCAATATTCCACTATTCCATTATTCCATGTGTGAGACAATATGGAACAGTCTCAAAAAAACCTTTTTAATTTCAATAAGTTGTAGAATTTCCGATACGTTAAATTATTGGTAATTGATTTCAGTCATAGCATGGTGCACCCATGGCGCGTATCGCAAGAATCGTTGTTCCCAGCTATCCTCAGCATATTTTCGGATAATCAGTTTTCGAGAAGGCTGGAAGCATTTGATAGCGGCGGCTTTAACGAGCAAAGCGCGGAAAAAAAGGACCAAGCACGCGCAGAAGCAATGAATCATCAAGTAGTGTGTTTCTGGATTGAGAAACGAGTGTCAAACAGGAGTATCTAAACCAATAGCAATGGCTAGTGCTCGATCGAGTGCCTCTATTTTGGCATGGCGAAGGGTGCCAACGAAATGAGTTAGGGAAGACTTGAGGATGCTAACAAGTTCGTCGCAATGTATGCTGCTATCGTGCTTCAATCCATCATCGATTCCTACAGGCACTTGAGTGGAAAGACCATCGAAGGAGGAGTAGATAGGGGCACAAATGGCTGTGGAGAAACGAGAATCCAAAAGGATTTGGCGACTCACCACCACGAAGACTCTATATTTCTTCGGATCTTGTGAAGAACCTCTGCGGACGCGGTAAAGCTCCCCTCTCCTCATACATCCGCCTGATAGGAAAGGACGTCCTCTGCTTCTTTGTTGAGAGCATCCGCGCGTCGATTGAGGATTTCAATATCTTGAAGGTCCCGTCTTCGCTTTGCTTCAGAGGCGAGGAAATCACGGATCGCCTGTTCTATAAAAAGCGATCGGTTGCCATATTGGCTGGATAGTTCATCTATTTTGCTAATTAGTTCCTCTGAAAGGGTGATAGATGTTTTTATTTTCATACTGGCCTTCGATCCTTGTTAGATAAAAAGGTTCGATATCCAGAACACGAAATACATTGGTGTTGCAGTTAATACTACTATGGTAGTATGTTTTTTGGGTTTTGTCAAGGAATTAGCATTCGATTTCTTACCTTTTATTATATTGACATCAAGACATCAAATATATTATGTTTTGATGTATGAGAACGACGCTTACTATAGATGACGATGTTGCTGCACTCCTTGAACATAAACGCAGGACGAGCAAGGCCAGCCTCAAATCAGTAATTAACGAGGCATTACGGCAAGGACTGAAGGAAATGAGAACCCCATTCCGGCGGGGCAAGCCTTATCAGAGCCGGTCCGTATCCTTAGGCCGTTGCTTGGTGGGTAATCTCGATGATATTTCGGAGGCACTTGCCATGGGAGAACCCTATTCGCGATTAAGCAGATCCGATTAGCTCGGCTTTCCTATGCCTTATTCAAGACACACAATACTCAAGCATTGGTCATTGATCTCAGTCATAGCGTGTGCATCCTTAGTACGTATCGCGAGAATAGTAGTTCTCGTATAATCGATTTACAGAGATTGCTTCGCTTTGCTCGCAATGACAGGAACTGAATTTATTGAGAAGTTAAGATCTTCAAGAAGGCTGGAGGCGTTATGAAAGCGAAAGCTTCAACGAGGAAAGCCTGGAGAAAAAGGATCAAGCTAGCGCAGAAGCAATGAAAACTAAGTATTGTGCTCTCGGAAATAATCCTGGAGCTCCCACAGGCTTTCAACGTGCAATACCGCCTCAAGGGCCTTGCTCTTGTAAGCAATGAAGGGCACTCCTGCCGCCCGGCACACCGCGTAATCCACCTCGGAATCCCCCACGTAAAAGCAGTTATCAGGCTCGATTCCGAAAAAATCGAGGATCTTGAAAGCGGACTCCGGGTGTGGTTTAGGGTTCTCCACGTCCAGGGATGAAACAACAATATCGAAGTACTGTGTCAGGTTATTAAGCTCCAGAACCTTGCCTATGGTGGTGCTTCTGTTGGTAGCCACTGCAAGGCCATAAAGGGGTTTTAGAAAATCAAGCAACTCCCTTAGGCCCGCCTCCATCACCATATCCTTGATAAAAGGCGTGTAGTCGAGGTGCAGCCGGTACTCCAGAGCATCATCTGTATGCGGGCTGTTTCTGAATATGTGCTTTATTGATTCCACAACGGTATGCATGTGAACAAATTCTATATCCTCGGGGGGCATAGAGGGCAGGCCAAAATGGGAGAGGAGGTGGTTGTAGAAATTGGTATTTGCCTGCCGGGAGTCGAACATGACCCCGTCGCAGTCGAATATCACCGCTTGGTGTTTCATGGCCCGCGTAATCTACTCTATAGCGGGCCGGTAGGTCAATCATATCTTGCAAAAGCTACGTATTTGTGCAAATTATTAAATCGTGAAACGATTTTATAATGGTTATTGTGGCGACAGGTCGTCGCCACAATAGTCTGCGTGTGTCTGCGGTGAAAAAAATCTTTATTGCATAGAAAAACATGAAAATCACATCGGATTACCTTATCATCGGAAGCGGCATTGCCGGTCTGAGCTTCGCCCTCAAGGCGGCCTCGGTGGGCACCGTGACGATCGTGACAAAGAAAGAGAAGATGGACGCCTCTACCAACTTCGCCCAGGGAGGGATCGCATCGGTTTTAGACGCCACAGACTCCTTTGATCTCCACGTAGCAGACACCCTGGAATCTGGGGCGGGTCTGTGCAACGAGGAAATCGTGAAATTAGTGGTGACCAATGGGCCGGATATGATCCGTGAGCTTATCTCCCTCGGGGTGAACTTTACCCATGATAAAACAGGAACCGATAGGTTAGACCTCACCCAGGAGGGAGGCCACTCCCGAAGGAGGATCGTCCACACCAAAGACCTAACCGGTCAGGAGGTGGAGAGGGTCCTGCTCCAGAACGTCGAGAATAACGAGAACATAGAGATCTATGAAAACCATATGGTCATAGACCTGATTACGACCTCTCAATTTATAAAAAGGGGCATCTCCACCAATGAAACAGAGGAGACGTGCTGGGGGGCCTATGTTCTGGACATTACCACAGGGGAGGTAAAGACCTTTCTGGCCGGGATAACCGTGCTCGCGTCCGGTGGGGCTGGCAAGGTGTATCTCTATACCACGAATCCCGATATCGCCACCGGCGACGGCGTAGCGATTGGACACAGGGCTGGCGCAAAGGTCGCGAACATGGAGTTCGTCCAGTTTCATCCCACCTGTCTCTACCATCACCTGGAGAAGAACTTTCTGATCAGCGAGTCCGTGAGGGGCGAGGGCGGTCGGCTTATCGACAAAAAGGGCAATCACTTCATGGAACGCTACCATCCCCTGAAGGATTTGGCCACGAGGGATATCGTGGCACGATCCATTGACGCCGAACTGAAGAAGAGCGGCGATGAATGCGTGTATCTCGATATTAGCCACCGGGATGGGGATTTCATCAAAGTCCGGTTTCCGAATATCTACAAGCGGTGCTTAGAGC
>QMLW01000304.1 GCA_003646935.1 Deltaproteobacteria bacterium | reverse complement strand
TGGATCATTGCTTTTAAAACCAACACTCCAATATTCCACCATTCCATTATTCCATGTGTGAGACAATATGGAACAGTCTCAAAAAACCTTTTTAATTTCAATAAGTTGTAGAATTTCCGAGACATTAATTTATGCCATAATTCATTGCATAGGAATTTTTTTGAGTCCCACTTGTTGGACGTTATATAAAATCGCGAGGCGATTTTATTATTTACTAATGCCCTATAGACAACAGATGAGATCTTTTGTATATACTCTGAATTAAGATAATTACACGTAGCTTACCATAGAGTTTTGACAAGTTAAAGAGTAGATATGGTCACCTTGGATTTTAAAAAGGGCAACGGTCTGATACCCGCCATTGTCCAGGACTATAGATCCGGCAGGGTCTTAATGGTGGCTTACATGAATGACGACGCCTGGGCACTTACGCTTCAGACTGGTGAAGCTCACTACTGGAGCCGCTCCAGAGGAGAGATTTGGCATAAGGGGGAGATCTCGGGCAATATCCAGATCGTAAAGGAAATCTTCGCTGACTGCGACTACGATGCAATTCTACTGAAGGTAGAGCAGGTGGGAGGCGCCGCATGCCATCTAGGGTACGAAAGCTGCTTCCACTATAAGGTTACAAGCAACCGAGAGGTCACCATCATCGGCGAAAAGGTATTCGACCCTGAAAGGGTATATGGAAAATGAGCGTTCTTAAACTCGGTTTACCAAAGGGAAGCCTGGAGAAATCTACCTTTAGGCTGTTGGAGAAATCGGGGTGGAAGATAACGATTACCGACCGAAATTACTTCCCCGAGATAAACGACGAGAACATTGTCTGTTCACTCTTGAGGGCCCAGGAAATGCCCAGTCATGTGGAAAACGGGACCATTGACGCCGGTATTACCGGTAAGGACTGGACAGAGGAAAGTGAATCGGATGTGGTTGTCGTTTCCGACCTGATGTACTCAAAGTCAACCAATAGACCAGCCAAGTGGGTTTTGGCAGTAGATGCTGAATCCGGCATTAATGAGCTCTCCGATCTTCAGGGCAAGAAGATCGCGACTGAATTGGTGAACTTCACCAAAAGATATTTCGCCCAGAGGAACATAAACGTGAAGGTGGCCTTTTCATGGGGAACAACGGAGGCAAAGGTTGCAGCAGGCCTCGCTGATGCAGTGGTTGAGGTCACCGAAACCGGTAGCACCATAAGGGCCCATGGATTAAAGATCATCCATGAACTCATGCAATCGAACACCATAATGATCGCAAACAAGGCCTCCTGGGAGGATTCATGGAAGAGGAGCAAGATCCAGCAGATTGTCCTGCTCCTCAAGGGGGCACTGCGTGCCGAAAGCATGGTGGGGTTAAAGATGAACGTCCCGAAGGAACAACTGGACGGGATCATCGAATTGCTCCCCAGCATTACCTCGCCTACTGTGGCCAATCTCTTTCAATCGGATTGGATCTCCGTAGAGGTCATGGTGCATACGGAGAAAGTGAGAGACCTTATTCCACAGCTTTTGAAGGCGGGGGCAGTGGGGATCATTGAATATCCGCTCAACAAGGTGATCTGATGACATTGAAACGAAGCAAGGGCATAATCCTGGTGCTCGGAATATCCATCCTGACTATCACCATACTCGGATGTGCTGAGGATAGTGCTTTTAGAAAGAGGCAGGCCCAGGCAAAGCAGGACTTGGGCAGATCCCTCTTGGCTCAGGGCAACTACACGGCCGGCCTAGGGGAGCTGCTCGAGGCGGCTGAGATTGATCCGGAAAATCCAGAGATACAAAACGAGCTCGCACTGACATACCGGGAAATGGAGCTTTACCCCAAGGCTATTACGCACTTCAACAAGGCCGTGGAATTAGACCCGGATTTCTCCGAGGCATATAACAACCTTGGCACGGTGTACCTCATCCTTGAGAAGTGGGATCTCGCTATCACCTGCTTTCAAAATGCCCTTGGAAACAGCCTCTATGCAACTCCCCACTTCGCCTACAATAACCTGGGGCTCGCGTACTATCATAAGGGCGACTTTTCTAGGGCTATCGAGAACTATCAAAAGGCCGTTCAAGGGCAGCCTTCCTACAGCAGGTCCTACCATAATATGGGCATTGCCTTTGAGGCACTGAGCCAATGGGAAAAGGCAATCGAGAGCTATAAACAATCGATACGCTACGCGCCCGAGAATCCCGCTTCCTATTTCAACCTCGGTAAGCTCTACGTGAAACTCGACGAGCCAACCCTCGCCGCCGACAACCTGAGGGAAACCATACGATTGGATACGAAAAATATCTACACACCTGAGGCGAGGCGGCTTTTAAGCGAGGTAGAATGAGGGTATGACAGTTGCAACCAGGGCAAAGGATTTCCGCTCCTTTATCGTGATGGATGTCATGGAGCGGGCCAGCGTGCTCCAAAGACAGGGACGCGACATCATTCACCTTGAGATAGGCGAGCCGGATTTCGATACGCCTGAATGTATACGGGAAGCGGGCATCAAAGCAATCAAGGAGGGAAAAACTCACTACACCCACAGTCTTGGCATACCCGAGTTGCGGGAGGCCATCTGTGGCTTGTACCGAGAACGATATGGGGTCCACATTAACCCGGATCAGGTCATCATCACCTCGGGGACATCTCCTGCAATGCTATTGATCTTCTCGGCGATCCTGGAAACAGGGGATGAAATCATCGTCTCAAACCCCTATTATCCATGCTATCCGAACATCATCGAATACGCTGGTGGAAGATGCACCTTTGTGGATACGCGAGAAGACGACGGCTTTCAATTTCGCCCCGAGGAGGTCGCCAAGGCAATATCCGCACGAACCAAGGCAGTGCTCATCAACTCCCCCTCAAATCCCTGCGGAACCCTGCTTTCTCCTGAGAGAATGGAGAAACTGCTTGAACTCGGACCCTACGTGGTCTCAGATGAGATATACCATGGCCTCGTATACGAGGGAAAGGAGCATACCGTACTGGAGTATTCCGATAGGACCTTCGTGCTGAACGGATTCTCCAAGCTCTATGCCATGACCGGGTGGAGGCTTGGGTACGTGATTCCTCCAAAGGAATTCCTCCGTCCCATGCAAAAGATGCAGCAAAACTTCTTTATATCGGCAAGCAGCGTCTCGCAGCATGCGGGTCTTGCTGCCGTGAGAGATGCACAGCCCGAGGTCGAGCAAATGAGATCAGTCTTCGACCAGAGGCGACAGTACATGCTCAAGAGACTTAAGGAGCTCGGCTTCGGAATCAGCGTTGATCCTGTTGGCGCCTTTTATATCCTCGCCCGGGCGAATCATATCTCTCATCACTCCTATGGATTGGCATTTGAGATCCTTGAAAAAGCGGGCGTGGGCGTTGCCCCGGGAATCGATTTCGGCTCAGGAGCGGAGGGATACCTCAGGTTCTCATACGCAAACTCTCTGGAGAACATCACCGAGGGGCTGAGAAGGATAGAGGAGTTTCTGAGAAATCGATAAATCGATACGCAATACTGGAAGTCTTCATACGGGAAGATCTTAAATGAACTTAGTTCGCTTCGCTCACAATTGGAATATTGGAATGATGGAATAATGCCTGCCTGTCGGCAGACAGGGGTTCTTAAGAAAATGGGGCAGTGGTTTATT
>QMLW01000303.1 GCA_003646935.1 Deltaproteobacteria bacterium | reverse complement strand
TCATCCATATCAAGGACGGCACTGGCACACTTCAGGCGTACTTGAGGAGAGACAAGCTAGGGGAGGAGGGCTTCGAGATCTTCAAGCTCATAGATATCGGCGATCATGTGGGGCTTACCGGAAGGCTCTTCAGGACGAAGACGCATGAGCTGACCCTGTTGGCGGACTCCTTTGTGCTGCTGTCAAAAGCACAGAGCCCCCTGCCCGAGAAGTATCACGGGCTCATCGATGTGGAAACCAGGTACCGTCAGAGGTACCTCGATCTCATAGCCAACGACGCTGTGAGGGAGACCTTTATCCTTAAGAGCAAGATCATTCGCACCATTCGGGAGTTCTTCGACAACCAGGGCTTCATGGAGGTGGAAACCCCGATGATGCAGCGGATCCCAGGGGGCGCAACTGCGAGGCCGTTTAAGACCTTTCACAAGGCCCTGGGCATGGATCTCTATCTTCGTGTGGCCCCGGAGCTCTATCTGAAAAGGCTGGTGGTCGGTGGATTTGAAAAGGTCTATGAGCTAAATAGAAACTTCAGGAATGAGGGTATCTCCACGGAGCACAACCCCGAGTTTACCATGCTTGAATTCTATTGTGCCTACGCCACGTATGAGGATCTCATGGAGCTCACCGAGAATCTCGTAGTCTATATCCTCGAGAAGCTCTTTGGCAAGACAAGCCTCGAATATCAGGGAAATCCAGTAGACTTTACCACCCCGTGGCCTCGTATCACGCTTCTGGATTCCCTGAGAGATATCGGCGGCATGGACAAGAAGGTGCTGTCAGATGAAAAGGCGTTGCGCGATGTAGCCCGAGCCAAGGGCGTGGATATAGCGGAGAGGGATGGGATCGGACACATCCTCACCAAGCTTTTCGATCATCTCGTTGAGCCGAAGCTGATCCGGCCCACCTATATTGTGGACTACCCGATAGAGACGAGCCCTCTTTCAAGGAGAAATGACGAGAATCCGGAAATAGCTGAGAGGTTTGAGCTTTTCATAGCGGGAAAGGAGATCGCGAACGGATTCTCTGAGCTCAATGACCCCGATGATCAGCGAGAGCGATTCCTTAAGCAGGTTGCGCTCCGTGATGCCGGCGATGAGGAGGCCCTGTTCATGGACGAGGATTATCTCAAGGCCTTGGAGTATGGGCTGCCTCCCACGGCGGGAGAGGGAGTGGGTGTCGACCGGCTGGTTATGGTGCTCACCGATTCTCCATCCATCAGGGATGTGATCCTCTTCCCCCATATGAGGAAGAAGGAGTAAGGGCAGGGTTCAGCGTTCGGGTATCGGGTTTCAGTGGAAAAATTGAGTAGGTCGATGCTTCAGTGGGGAATCAGAGGAACACGTTATCGTTTAATCCGATCGATTTTTTCGATTACGCACGTGAGACCTCTTGTATTTCATTGGGCTGTTTGTTGATACATGATGGCTAAATGCTTGGGAATGTGGGAGGATATCCAGTAACGAGCAACCAGTAACGAGCAACCAGAAGTATGTCATTCGAATCCTTCTTTTCTCACAGATACCTCAAGGCGAAGAGAAAGCAGGGCTTTATCTCCATTATAACGGGTATCTCCATTCTGGGCATCATGATAGGGGTCATGGCCCTGATCGTGGTCCTGGCGGTCATGAACGGCTTCAGGGAGGACCTCCTGAAGAGGATATTGGGGGTGAACTCACACCTGCTTATCTTGAGCTATAAGGGGGGCATAACGAACACCGAAGCCGTGATGGGAAAGGCCCTGGAGGTAGATGGGGTGCTTGCCGCAACGCCGTTTATCTATAGCCAGGTAATGGTGAAGCATGCCGGCAATATCTCGGGGGCGGTTCTCAGGGGCCTGGATCCAAAGACGGCAGGCAAGGTAGTAAACATAGAATCCATGATCAAGGATGCCTCCCTCGCGGTCCTGAACGGAAAGACCGATGAACCGCGGGGAATCATCCTGGGAAATGAGCTCTCCCGACAGATAGGAGCTCTGCCCGGGGATATCGTGACCGTGGTCTCTCCCATAGGGAAATTAACGCCCCTGGGCAGGGTCGCCAATGAGGAGAGATTTCAGGTAAAGGCCATCTTTGAATCCGGCATGTATGACTATGACAGCTCCCTGGTGTACCTCGACCTGCAGGACGCTCAGGATTTCCTCTCCCTCAATGAGGAAGTTACCGGGATCGAATTGCGGGTCCGGGACATAGATGAGAGCGATACCATAGGCGGCATGGTTCAGGACAAGCTGGGCTATCCTTACTGGACCAAGGATTGGAAGATGATGAACAAAAGCCTCTTCTCTGCCCTGAAGCTTGAGAAGGTGACTATGTTTATCATCTTGATCATGATTGTGTTGGTGGGTGCGCTCAATATCATCAGCTCGCTGGTCATGCTGGTGATGGAGAAGACCCGTGATATCGCCATACTAAGGACCATGGGGTCATCCTCGAGGAGCATTATGCGGATTTTCATCTATCAGGGCCTATTCGTAGGCCTCGTGGGCACTGCGTTAGGGATTGTGTCCGGATCCGTTCTCTGCCACCTCCTTGCGCGGTATAAGTTCATCAAACTTCCCCCGGATGTCTACTATATCACCACCCTTCCCGTGAGGATGGAGTGGTTTGATATCGTGTTGATCGCGTTGGCCGCCGTGGTTATCTCTTTTCTGGCCACCATCTTCCCGTCCCTCCAGGCCTCTAAGGTAAATCCGGTAGAGGCACTGAGGTATGAATGAAAGTGATCTTATGAAACCCTTGCTACACATCGAGGATATCCACAAGGATTTTGAAAAAGACAGCCAGATAATTCACGCCCTGCGGGGAATAAGCCTCCAAGTATCGCCTGGGGAGTCCATGAGCATTACAGGACCCTCAGGGGCGGGCAAGTCAACCCTGCTGAATATCATGGGTACCCTCGAGCCGCCGTCTCAGGGCACGGTTTTCTTTGAAGACAAAAATGTCTACGAGATGGATGAGGCGGGCATTAACGGGATTCGAAATCGGGGAATAGGGTTCGTGTTCCAGTTCCACCACCTACTCTATGAATTCAATGCCCTTGAGAACGCAATGGTCCCGGCCCTCATATCCGGATACAGCAAGAGGGAATCAGAGGAGATGGCCTCTGATATGCTCTCTCAGATGGGCCTGCGAGATCGGCTCTTCCACAGGGTCGGTGAGCTCTCCGGAGGCGAGCAGCAAAGGGTTGCGATTAGCCGCGCCCTGATTATGGGACCGAAGCTGCTCCTGGCAGATGAGCCCACAGGAAACCTTGATAAGGCAACAGGGGACGAGATAACGGAGCTCCTCATGGAGCTTAACAAGAATAAAGGCTTGGCCCTTGTGATCGCGACGCACAATCTGGAACTGGCCCGACAGATGTCCAAGCAATTACTCCTCGTTGACGGAAGGTTCGTATAAATAGGTTTCTCGTGTTCGTTGAGTTTATGGTGTTAGAAGTATTGTTGGTACCACAAGAGCCAAGCTTTCTATAGGTAGACTTAGGAATCTTTGAATATCCCTTTAATTGTTAACCTGAGCTATTGGTAACTTCTCAATAAGTTCAGGTATCGAGACATAAATACACACTTATCCCTTGAGATAAAGTCACTATACCCGGAATAGATTTTTTCTCCACCAAGAAAATATATAGATCATCAGGGTGCATT
>QMLW01000302.1 GCA_003646935.1 Deltaproteobacteria bacterium | reverse complement strand
GCTTTCTTAACTTACCGATCCGTTTTTTCTGCCGTGTATCCACCAAGATCAGCCGTTTGATGGAAGTCAAATCGATATCCTTTAGACGCACAAAGTCGAAGAGATAGGAGCTCGTGTGGAGAAAAAAGTTCCTCAGATTTTTTTCCTGGGCACCGGGGAATACTATCAGGGCCTTGGGATAGAGTTTTTTGGCCGCTAACATGGATGCCAGGGCATCGAAGTCGGCGTTCATATGGGTTGTTATTACCTCGGTTGCTCGGCTTGCTTGTTTCTTCATTTCCTTATCTGATGCCTACGACGCCACAGGTAGGGCTTTTCAAAGGCAGGCCGTGGGGACTCCTTTGCGGCCTGGAGTATACTTTGTGCCAGACCGGGAAATCCATTATCCCCGTAAAAGGATACAGTCTCGTATGCGAGTCCTGCTCTGATCAGATGGACCGAGAGGAGCTCGCCATCCACAAATACATGGGCGAGAAGCCTCCCATACTTATCGAGTTGAAATGGGAGGTACTCAACGGTTTTCGCCCCTTTGAGGAGCTCGAGGGTCAATTGCGCTGCTTGTCGGCCATAGGGCTGATCCTCATATATCCCATGCTCTTCATCGATAATCTCGGGTGCATCTATTCCCAAGACCCTTATCGTAAGCTCCTTGTAAAAGAAGGTATCACCATCATCAGGTCGTATGGCCCGTTGGTTCACCCTGATGATGCTTGCCTCTTCGCTATAGTGCTTATCGGCCGCTTGTCTCGCACCGACGTAAACGAAACGGATGGAGATGAGCACCAGTAATATGACCCCGAGAGCTATCAGATATTTATGGCTTTTGATCAAAGTATCGATTTCCCAGATTCCTACATGCTGATTGTTTGATGCAATGGGTCAGACAGCACAGTAGGCATATGGCGTAAGGCATAAAGATCAAGGTTTATTCTTTTTTCCCTGCGACTTGCACCATGCGCCTTTTCATCATGAACGCTCCCATTGCCGGAGACGTGGAACCAATGATCAACGTTGAAGCTAATTTTCAATATATCTTGTTAGTATGTTACGCATTTCTATAAAAATCAAATAATTTATGGGAGTTATTCATATCCGATACATCAGATGACCGTTAACTTGATTGTATAGGAATCTGCTTTTTTTAGCAGCGGCGAAGCCTGCCGGAGGCAGACAAGCCGCGTTCTATAAAATTGCGAAGCAATTTTATAACTTGTTATTGACATTTTCCGAACCGAGAACTTAGTTCGCTTCGCTCAAAATTGGAATGTTGGAATGATGGAATAATGCCTGCCTGTCGGCAGACAGGGGTTCTTAAGAAAATGGGGCAGTGGTTTATTGGTAAGATTTCTCTTGACAGGGAAGTTAAAAAATGGATCATTGCTTTTAAAACCAACACTCCAATATTCCACTATTCCATTATTCCATGTGTGAGACAACAGGAAACAGTCTTAAAAAAGCTTTTTTAATTTCAATAAGTTGTAGAATTTCCGAGACGTATATTTAAGGACACGACCTCAAGGATTTTATTGAGCACTATGACGGACTATTCAGAGGCATCCGAAGCAAAGGTGGAAATACCCGAAGAGGTATCATTGATTACCTTTCCGGCGCGAGGGCATAAGCCCTTGATAGAATGGGTGTATCCGGAATTCCAATCGCTTTGCCCTGTCTCAGAGAGGCATGATCAAGGTGTTGTTACTATTCGGTATAAGCCGAAAGAGAGGATCCTGGAGGCTAAATCCGTAAGGGATTATCTCATGAGGTGGAGAAACAAGAGGAACTGGCAGGAATATATCACCGAGGAGATAGCTGAGCTCTTGTATAAAACCTGTCAGCCTGAGTGGCTCACCGTGACAATCACCTGGTCGTCGAGAGGGGGCATCGTGGCCCATACTACCTCCCAAAAAGGAAACCGTCCGTCTTGACTTTAGCCTCGATGCTGCTTATGTTTCAGGATATTAACTCACCATACCATCAATCACCTTGAATACGTGAAGGTTTTCCTGATTCAATCATGTCCAAAGATTACTATAACATCCTGGGTGTCAATAAGTCTGCCAGCGGGGAGGAGATTAAAAAAGCCTACAGAAAGCTGGCCATGAAGTATCATCCTGACCGGAATAAGGGAAATAAGGAAGCAGAGGCCAAGTTCAAGGAAATAAGCGAGGCCTACGCGGTGCTGAGTGACCAGGAGAAGAGAAAACAGTATGATATGTTTGGGGCTGAGGGGTTTCAGCAGAGGTTCACCCAAGAGGATATTTTCAGGGGCTTTGATTTCAGCGATATATTCCAGGAATTTGGGTTTGGACATTTCGGGGGCCGCAAGAGGGGCGGCGGCGCAGGCATATTTGAGAATCTTTTCTCGGGGGAAACGGGAGACTCGGAATACAGGACAAAGACCGACCCATTCGGCTCGTTCTTCGGCGGCTTTAGCGGTGGAACCGGCGCCATAAAAGGGCGGGATATCATCTATGAACTGCCCGTTCACCTGGAAGATATCGTGCAGACCAACCAAAAGACCATTTCTTACACCATAGGCGGAAGACATGAACAGGTTAAGGTAAAGATACCGGCCGGGATAGCCGATGGGAAGAAGTTACGGCTCGCTGGCATGGGCCAATCGGGGCCTAAAGGAGGTACTCCGGGAGATCTCTATATCAAGATAAAGGTGCTGGATCATCCCTTGTTCAAGAGGGAAGGGGATGATTTGTACCTGAACAGAGAGATTACATTCTCCGAGGCGGCATTGGGCACGAGCATCGAGGTTCCGACTATTGACGGCAAGAGATTAAGCCTCAAGATACCGGCTGGATCTCAGAACGGCTCAAAGATGAGGCTCAAGGGGCATGGCATGCCCAGAATGGGTGGGGGTGGCAAAGGCGATGCCTACGTGAAGATTCAGGTGGCGGTGCCCAAGAAGTTAACCAAGAGACAGAAAGAGTTGATCGAAGAGCTCAAAGAAGTGGATCTGTGAAAAGAAAGAGACACAAAACATTCCTCCGCATCCTGTTGCTACTCATCTTTTTTCTTACCCTTGGATCTCTCCATGCGGTATGGGGCGGTGAGACATACCCGCAGCCCCGAGGCCTGATAAATGATTTTGCAGACGTTATACCTCCCACCTACGAGGAGAAGATGGCCTCCCTCGCCCGTGAGGTTCTCACAAAAGCCGATGCTACACTAACGGTAGTGACCCTCAAGGATATCGGTGGAGCCAATATCGATGAGTTCACAAACAAGCTCTACGGGCGTTGGGGGGTTGGCGAGAAAGGGGAGGATAGAGGGGCTATGATTCTCGTAGCCATCAAGGAGCGGAAGATCAGGATAGAGGTTGGCTATGGGCTGGAGGGGATTATACCTGATGGCCTAGCCGGTCAGATACGGGATCAAGCAATAGTCCCATATCTGACAAAGGGGGAATTCGGCCCGGGCCTCTTCAATGGGCTCTATGCCATGGCCGGTATTATCGCGAAGGATCAAGGTATAGAGCTGACAGGAATGCCCGCAAAGCCCCGGGTAGTCACCTCAAAGCGGAATCGTGCAACGTATGGCATTTTTCCATTTCTGTTCTTATTGTTCATTTTTCTATTTCTCTTTCGGTCAGGGCGCATGGGAATGGGGACTTTTCTCCTCCTTATGTTGTTAGGTG
>QMLW01000301.1 GCA_003646935.1 Deltaproteobacteria bacterium | reverse complement strand
TCATTGCGTTAGTTGAGTTTGTTGCGATCTTCGTGATTGGATTCTTTTTCAGCTTATTTATAAATGCTATTGAAACCTAGGTTAAGAGGTTCACCGGAATGACGAGAAATGACCTTTTCAGACTTTTTACGAGACTATCAACCTTTGAACCCCTGAACCCTAAAACTTTCAATTGTCATATTAACTCCATAAACTCCATAAACTCAACAAACACTATAAACACTACTGACTCAACAAACCCAATTCTTGAAGCCGTTCTTTGGCATACTCTGCCCACGTGTCTTCAGGAAAGCCCTCAATCACTTGCCGAAAAACCCGAACGGCCTCCTCACGCCTCTCCAGTTTCAGATGGCAAAGCCCTATGTGATAGAGCACTTCCGGGAGCTTCCTGGTTTCCGGGTAGTCCTTCACCATCTTTTCAAATGATCTCAGGGCATTTGCCCAATTTTGCTCCTTGTAATAGGTGATGGCGAAGTGAAACGCGGTCTGATCAACGATAGGCGACAGAGGAAAGGAAGTCATCCCCTTTTTAAAGGTGGTGCGTGCCTGCTCAAAAGCTCCATTGTTGAAGTGCTCCATCCCTTTATTGTAGATCTGTATGGGATCATGGTGGTGCACTACCAGGATGGCAACGGTGAGAATACCGATAATGGCCAGGCTGATAACCCACAGTAATTGCCTTTTTTGCCGAAACCCCATTAACCGCATAATCGGCGAGGCATGGCTTAGCCGTGAACTCAGGACACGGATAACGGATAACAAAGAACGGATAACGGCAGTGTTGCGAAAGGGCCTAATCCCCGCAAGAACAATGAATATGCCGATAGCGCTTAATAGGCAGCCGAGATAGTTGGGAAGCGAACGCCCGTAGGAGAGCCGCACCCTTTCATGTGTCGGGTAGATGAGCATGAAAGAGGGTGAAGCCAGGTAGATTCTCTCCGCCCCCTCCACGTGCCAGTTAGGATGATAGGAGATCCTCACGAGGTGAGGGCGGCCGATATATGGGGTTTCGATTATGATCTCCTCTGGGCCGATTACCTCCTTGATGTCGGTGTGTTCGCTGATAGGGTTTTTTGGGTTTATTGCGTTTTTTGTGTTGTGAAAGCCTGAATTCCCACTATTGGGAAGCTTCTCATAAGAAATCGAACGAAAGAGCCGGGCATCATCGGGTTCGAGCGTCTCCTTAAAGGCGAGATGGGTAGATAGATCCCCCCTTCTGAACCACTCAAAGGCGATTGCCCTCCAGTTGCTCGTAATCACAAGGGGTGGATCATGATCGAGTAGGGATACATACCGGTTGGAGTTCCCCAGCAGACGATACACGGTATAGGGAGGGAAGTCCTTCTCGCGGATTATCTCAGGTTGGCTCTCTATGGCCTTCCGCACCGTATCGGTGACGGCGATAAAGTGGCTCACGTTGAACATCTTCAAATGCTCAAGCCCCCTATGGAAGTTCAACCTTGAGTAGTTATACCGCGAAAGGGGGCAGGAGGGCCGTGGGGATGTTTCAGACTGGAGGTAGAAGATAAAGGGCGAGGTGATGCTGGACTGGATGTAGAGCCCCTCCAGAGTGGACCTTCCGGAGAAAAGCGGCAGGCTCTCAAAGGCCCTCACAGAACCGGCGGACCGGTGACGAAGCCCATGCTCATATGCCACGCGGGGATCTCTACAGGATCCCTTGAGATACGTATTTACATCGTGGAATTGCGGCCAGAGGCCCTTTGTCTCAAATCCCGAGTAATCCCACTTTACCCACCGTGGAATATAGGTTACGTGCACATCAACCCATAGAACGACCAGACAAACCACGAGGATCGCTACGAGTTGGCGGGCCCTCATCCATTGCATTAGAAGTCCGATGCCAGTGGCCCCCATGATCACCAGAAAGAATTGAAGACAGGGCAAGAAGCGGATATCAACCAGGTTTATCTCATAGGCGATAAAATAGAACGCAGCCGCCACGAGGATAATGAACCATTGGTATGAAAAGACCTCCCCCCCTGTAGTAAGCCCTATTCCGTTGCGCCTTCGTGCTGCCGCTACTGCCAGGATGGTGCCTATCAGGGCACATATGATCATCGGAAGGAGTATCCTGGGGAAGACCTGGGAGATTCCATCCAAAATCCAGGCGAAATTATAGGCAGTGGTGTATGGCGTGAACCAGAGGAGCTGAATGAGCCAGAAGCCAAGGAGGAAAAAGGCGAGGACGTTCACCTTCAGGTAGTACCCCAGGGTTTTGAAAAAGCCGTGCGTGGTAAAGAGAAAAAAGCTCGGTGCAAGCACGGCGAAGATAAGGGTATATCCGTGAGAGAGTCCTATGCCCGTCAGGATGAGGGCGTTGAGGAGGATGTATCTGTTTTGCCGAATACCCCGGTAAAAGGATCCCACATAAAGGATGAGCAGCGCGAAACCCAGGCTATAGGCGAACTCCCCGGACAGGGTACTCGGGATGTTGCCTCCCCACATGGAGTTAGACTCCATAAAGAGAAAGGGAAGCGTAAAAGCAGCGCCTATGAGCCGCACGGGTGGTTGTTGGTCCAAGAGTTTTAGGCATCCATAGGTACACAGAGGAAGGAGGAAGGTGCCGAGCACCGTTACCAATTTAAAGGCAATCTCAAGGGGCATACAAAGCTGGAGAAGGGCTACGAGGATAAAGGGAAGCGGGAAGTAGAACTGGAACAGGGGAAAGCCCGCATAGTTGCCCTGCATCCAGCCCATGATCTTGCCTCCGGGAAGAAGGGTGTTGATCAGGTAGTACGCGGCGGCGTAATGTGAGGGGGTATCGCCTCCTGTAACGATCGTGTTGAGCAAGAGGTAGTCAGGGGGAACGTAGCTCAGGAGAAATCCGTAGATTATGGCAAAGACGATGAGGTGGGCGGCTATATCAACTGATTTTTCTTTTAAACTGGCATGCGACAATGATCATCCCCGTAATAATTGCAAGGCCGAGCCAAACAGGCCTGGTGCGCCGAAACCAATTCTCCGCTTTCACTATGCTCACCGAGCTGGTCGCGACCTCGGTGCAATGTGCATCTCCTGAATCGTACTCCAGGTAACAGAACACAGGGTACACAGCGCCCACGAGGGCGGAGAAGTTCGAGATTTCAAACAGGAGCACTTCCTTTGCCCCGGGCTCGATAACGAGATCCCGCCGAGGTATGGGGGTGGAGAGCTCTTCGGGAAGAACAAGGGTTGCACTCGTTGTCTTTTCTTTTGATCCGCTATTCTTCACCGTGAAACGCAGGAGCCCACTTCTGGTGATTGATAGGTCTTTACCCAGGAATTCCAGCGCTGAGTTGATGCCTTCCCCGATAGGAAACGTCGAACAGGAAACGGCAGAGAAGGGGTGACGGTTGACATCCTGAAAGGTGACACGCGTGATCAAAGGATAGGTGCCTGCCTTTGAGGGAGAGGGGATTTCCCGAAAAGAAATCGTTACCGATTCGCCTTCCCCGAGCAGAGCCCTTGCCTTGCTGTTGCGGCTCTTCCCTAAAAGCATGAGGTGAACGTGCACATTGCGGGCGGGCTCATCACCTTTATTGGTGGCGGTCACCTCAAGCTCGACTCTGCCATCCGCCACCGTAATCGAGGTTTGTGTCTCTATTTGGATAATCGCGGCAATGGCGGGAGCAGCGTGGAGGGGTATCAGGGCGAACAGACACCATGGCACCATCGCATATAC
>QMLW01000300.1 GCA_003646935.1 Deltaproteobacteria bacterium | reverse complement strand
CGAACCCTGAGAAACCGGGTAGAGGAGCTGAAGGAAGGGATATGCATGAGTCAAGAGCAGTTTTGACCCCTTGCCATTTTTTCTTGCCTATGCTTGAAAGGGCATCTGCCATGCAGGGCATTGTCTCATAGAAAAAAGGCAGGCGAATTATTGCCTTTTTTAAACCTTGACGTAATCAGAAAATTACGTTATTATTTTTTCATATGATTAAACCCGATCAATCCCTTACGCCTGACTGGGACGAAGACAACATCGACCACATTGCCGTCCATGGAGTACGCCCCGAGCAAGTGGAGGAAGTGTATTACAATGAAGGCCCATTTCCAACCCTTGCTATTAGAAGTAAAAAGAAACGAGGAAAATCTACCGAATATCGATACCGTCTATGGGGTACAGATGCCTCTGGACTCTGTATCGAAGCCATTGTGGCCCCATACCCCAAGTATGGCTTGTGGCGATGCATAACAGCATTTCCCATGTCAGATTCCACTAAAAAGACCTATTTCAAGAGGATAAAAAAATGAGCAGACTCCCAAAAGAAATAAGGAATAACCTCAAGGAAGAAGCCAAGGAGTGGGAGACCGCCATTGCTGGAGAGAGTCCCGAGCAGGTTCAAAAACTTCTGGATAAGGCAGAGACCTTTAAGGTTCCACGCCCTGCCCGTCAGCCAGTTTCCCTTCGCATGGATCCATTTGATATCTCTTTGGTAAAACGCCTTGCCCGTAAGAAAGGTATCCCACACACTCAACTCATGGCCATCTGGCTTCACGAAAGGATCGAGCAAGAAAAGGAGATCGCCCCTGAGTGAATCTCCCCATTAAACGTGAAGTGTGACGCTGCTAAAAAAGTAAATTTATATACCGTCGTTTTCCACTCCTTTGCCCATCTGGCAGAAAGCAAAGCTGACCCGGAAGTGACCAAGTGGCTTATGGATAACGCCGAATCTCGTTGTAGAAATACAGGCTATGAAACCTATCAAACGCCTTTCGGCTATTTTCTCGATCTCGACATCAAAGCACCCAGACATGCTCTTGCCAGGTTATTCAAGGAGTTTTAATAAACGGGGGCATGAGTAAATGAGTATTGGGGACTGGTAAAGTCTACGTTCGAATCTTTTTAGGTCAGTAAAGGTTGCGGCAAATACGAAATGAAGGACTTTGTCGGCATCACGGATAATAAGTGGTTTGCATTCATAACCCTGCTAAACCAGGATTGGCTTGATGCCCAAGGCTTAATGCCCAAGGCGTTCAGATCTAATGGGGCAAAGGAGAGGATGGCTGAATGGAATAAAGGGACAAGTCCCCCTTTGACCCCTTCTGATGTAGCATAAATGCAAAGGCAGATTTGCGAGCATAGTATTTGGTTCAAGGATACTGGAATGGAAGACTCAACACCATATCCTACAGTGTTACTGAAACTTGCCAGGACACGAATGCCCTTTGGGAGCTATAAGGGGTGTTTACTCATCGATCTTCCCAAGCCCTGTGTCATATGGTTTGCGAAAAAAGGCTTGCCGGAAGGGCTATATTTGGCTACCTCGGAGGATATGCCCGGTTTGGTGGCTCAGGGCGGACGGTGATAGAATCACTAGAAATTGCACGGGATGTTGCCCGGAAGCTGATGGAAGCCATGAAATCTGGTATAATGAGCAAACTGACCTGTATACCACCATCCCCAATACGCTGGAGATATTCCCGAGGGCACAGTAAGGGCGATTCTAAAGGAAGCAGGCATTGATCTCAATGATTTTTAAAAAAAGAAATAGCGGCCCATCTTCAGCCCGCCTTTTTCTTGTTCCGTCCCGGTTTAAGCACGGGGAAAAGCCTTGAAGAATTTAGCAACAAATGTAGGGTAGCCACCTACAGCTCGGTAGGTAGTGTGATTGCGAGAACCAAGGCGATGATCGCAAAGAGGCATGTGTTTAGATATCGGCTGGAGGAATTGAAGGAAGAGGTAAACATGGGTCACGAGCAGACCTGAACCTTTTTCTATTTCAGTTTCAGATTTTCCAAGACCTTTAGAGCAATTCGGGAAAATTGCGTTTTTAATTCCCTCATATTGACCTCTACCAGCATCTCGACAGGCCATCTAGTTATTTCATCGGGAAAATCTTTGACTTTTCTCAGGGCAACCGCCAGCCAGTAAAGATCAAACCCCGGGTCTTTCTTTTTGGCCAGCTTTGCAAGATCCTCGATAGTCTCCTTCTTCAGAATAAAGAAAAGATCAACAGCGTCTCGGGGCTCTGCTCGCCCGAAGAATGCAAGAAATTTGTCCACAATAATGTCTTTATAATCATTTATCTTGATGCCCAATTCAGAATCTACCGGTTCTTCAAATCGAAAAGGAGAATCATAAGCAAGTTGAATCTTTGTCTTTTCATTTGCATAGGCCACTTCAAATTCTACAAAACTTGAGAAGCGTCGCATGGCGGTTACGTCCAACCCGTCACGCTTGAATCCGTCTGCAACTATCCCGGAAAATGGCACAATAAGTCCCTCTTCCGGTGTGAAGAGATCGAGGTCATATGATCTTCTGTGCCCCAAATAAAACTCGGCCAATGCAGTGCCGCCGGTAAGATAAAAATAGGAGGCATCACTGCCCTTTTGAAAAGAGCCAAGAATCCTTTTCTGGATTTCTGAGAGGATCCCCTTACCTTTTAGCATTAAAATAATCCTCCCATAGGTTTCTTACCTCCTGAGACAGACTGATTTCTTTCAGAACCTTGCTTATTTCTTCCCAATCGAGTTGTGCAACATCTTCTGATCGGCCATGGCTCAGAACTTGCTGAATAAACCACTTCCTTTGCCAGGGATCTTCCAAATCAATTTCATTTTTAGACCAAACAATATATCGTTTGGGACGCATGAGACTTTTCCTTTCTTCGCAGTTCTGTATCTACTATCTTAACATTGTCTTTAGGGGCATCAACCATATGTCCATATCTTTGGTGTACCGAGGTTTGGCATGATAGATGAAAGCGAGTCCACCGATGATCAGGTATCTGACACGATGCTTTTGTAATAGATGAAGCAGGTCCTCAAAATCCTGGATAGTCTCCACAGAATCTACGTACCCTTTCTTGCTGCTTTATTGCTTGACGAACGAGCTTCAACAACTTTATTGATGTCTCTGCGAATAGCCACCAACGCGGATAAGCGCTGTTCAGGAGATTGCCGTTGCCAGAACTCCAGGTCCCATGCTTCAGCCTCGCTGAAGTTCGCTGCATGATGCGCTATAATTACCGACTTTCGCGCAGCAGTTCGTTCTTTAATTCCCATCGGGTTCCTTTCGTTGAAAGGATATTCATGTTCTTTTAGTATAGGAATTATGTGCTTGATCTGTCAACAGATATGACGGCGGTAAAGAAAGAGATGTCGGATATCAGAAGGATACGGGCGGTTGTGTGTAAGGGCCATAAGGTGGCAGAAGAGACCATTACTTCAACAAGACGAGGGAGAGCTAATGAACCAAGGAACATATCCATCTATTTGACGATGCACTTAAGAGGGGATAATCTTGAAGAAATTGGCAGGGAATTTGGGGTAGCCACAGTCCGGTAAACAGCATGAGTCTGAGAACCAAGGCGATGATCGCAAAGGATCGAAAGCTTAGACACCTGGTAGAGGAATTGAAGAAAAAGATAAACAAGAGTCAAGAGCAGATCTGACCCCGTTACAGATATAAAT
>QMLW01000299.1 GCA_003646935.1 Deltaproteobacteria bacterium | reverse complement strand
GGTTGAGCTGTTCAAAATATCCGAAGTGCTCGGGTAGGCTCGGGTGGAGATCGCTCGAGAAGGACACGCACCATAGGTGGGAGAAGAGGTTTGATGAACATGAGAAGGCCCATCCAAGGCCCGTCATCCGCAAGCTCGATGGAACGCCGGTCCAAGAAGACTACAGGCTGGGGGCACTACCGGTTGGAAACGAGGAGAACCAGGGGGCCTAAATGCCACTGTGACCAAAACCTCCCTCACCTCGGTTCGTGGGATCAATCTCATCCACTTCCTCGACCTCAGCCCGGTAGACCTTGCCGATAACCATCTGAGCGATACGGTCACCTCTACGAACCGTGAAGGGCTCCGTTCCCCAGTTGATTAGAATCACCCCTATCTCGCCCCTGTAATCAGCATCTATTGTTCCGGGAGAATTCACCAATCCAATGCCATGTCTCAAGGCCAGCCCGCTCCTCGCTCGAACCTGTGCCTCATAGCCCCTTGGCAGCGATATGGATAAACCGGTTGGGATGAGCCGTATTTCATTGGCCTGAATGGTGAGATCCTCCGTTACTGCCGCATGAAGATCGAGCCCGGAAGATCCATCAGAATGGTACGAGGGCAGCGGCAAATCCGGATTATGATCCAACCGCTTTACCTTGATAACGATTCGGTCCATAGCATAATGAGAAGTGACTAAAGTGAACTAAAGTGCCTAAAGTGCCTAAAGAAGTGTATTTAAACCTCTCGGAAATTCTACAACTTATTGAAATTAAAAAGGTCTTTTTGAGACTGTTTCCTATTGCGCACAGTACAGGCACTTCACGCTTAAGGCACTTTAGCTCATTCTAAAAATTGATGGGATCCACCGCTATCTGATCCTCATGTATGGGACCCAATACGGTTAATGAAAGGCCTTCCGAAGAAAAGATCCTCTTCGAGGCCTCAACCACCTCATCGAGCGTTACCTTGTTCAGCTCAGCAAGCAGCTCCCTGTAGCTAATGTATTTTCCGAAAATGAACTCGTTTCTCGCCAACCGCGTCATCAGGACATCGTTATTCTCCGTACCGAGCAAAATGCCGCCGGTAAGGCACTCCTTGGCCCGGGCGAGATCACCGTCATCCAGATCTCCTCTTTGAATGCCCTTTATGAGCTGAACAATGAGCTCCAGTGCCTGATTGGTCTGTTCTTTGTCCGTGGCCACATAGACCTTCATCATGCCCGCATCGATATACCCGCTGAGACTGGAATACACAGCGTAGGCAAGCCCTCTTTTCTCCCTGATCTCCTGGAAGAGCCTGCTGCTCATATTTCCACCGAGCAAGGTGTTGAAGATCGTCTCCGCAAACCGCTCCCGTGCCGAGAGCGACGCTGCCTTGGCTCCCAGGCACAGGTGCACCTGCTCTAATTCCTTGGAATGAAATGATACCGATGGCTTGCTGGAGGGAGTAGATCTGGCTGGGGATGGGCTCTGCTGGCGTGGAAGGGCTTCGAACAGTTGTTTGAGCGAGGCGGCAACAAGGTCATGATCGAGGTTTCCAGCAGCTGCTATGACTACCCTTGTAGGGGAATAAAACCGCGATACGTACCGTACGATATCATCCCGTGTAATGCCGGCGACGGTCTCCTTGGTACCCAATATGGGCTTACCCAATGGATCCGCTCCCCAGAAGGCCTGGTCGAACAGGACCTGTACATACTCATCGGGGGAATCCTCCATCATGTGAATCTCCTGGAGCACAACGGATTTCTCAAGCTCCATATCCCGCTCAGCAAAGACTGAATTGATGAAGATATCGGAGAGAAGATCCATTATAAACGGGAGATGCCGATCGAGAACTCTGGCATAAAAGCAGGTCTGTTCCTTGGTGGTGAAGGCATTGGATAATCCGCCGATGGCGTCCAGATCCTTTGCTATCTGCATTGCCGACCGTCTCTTGGTGCCCTTGAAGATCATATGCTCTATGAAGTGGAATATCCCGCGGTCTTCCTCGTCTTCATCCCTGGAGCCTGCATTAACCCAGATACCCATGGATATCGACTTCGCATGGGCTACGCGTTCAGTAATGAGCCTTATTCCATTGTCAAAGACTGTCTTCCTATGTTTCATCTACGCTATGTCCTAACGCTGCCTTTCTGGAAAGCCGTATCTTTCCGTTACTGTCGATGTCAAGCACCTTCACCAATACCTCGTCACCTTCCTTGAGAATATCGGTAACCCGCCTTACCCTTTCATCAGCGAGCTGAGATATATGTATCAAGCCTTCCGTGCCCGGTAAAATCTCCACAAAGGCTCCAAAATCGACGATCTTTACGACCTTGCCCACATATAATTTTCCGACTTCAGCCTCCTTTACTAATTCCTTAATCATCTCTATTGCCCTTTGTGCACCCTCACTCTCAGTTGAGGCGATAGAGACCTTGCCATCGTTATCGACGCTTATCTGTGTGCCGGTGGTTACGGTAATGTGCTTGATCATCCTCCCGCCCGGGCCGATGATATCCTTTATTTTCTCGGGCTTCACATCCATGACGGTGATTCTCGGTGCGTATTCGGATACCTCCAGTCTGGATTCTGATAACGCCTTATCCATCTCATCGAGGACATGCATCCTCGCCTCCTTTGCCTGAGACAGCGCTTTCCCCATTATCTCCTTTGTAAGCCCGTCGATTTTGATGTCCATTTGAAGTGCTGTGATCCCATTCCTCGTACCGGCAACCTTGAAATCCATATCTCCGAAGTGATCTTCATCGCCCATAATGTCGGTCAATATGGCCACCTCGTCATCCTCTGAGATCAAGCCCATTGCCACGCCTGCCACAGGCGTTGTTACGGGAACGCCTGCATCCATCACCGAAAGGGATCCCCCACACACACTTGCCATGGAGGATGAGCCGTTTGATTCCAATATTTCAGAGACCACCCGGATAGCGTAAGGGAAATCCTCCTTTTCAATCAGCACGGGCAGAAGTGCCCTCCTTGCCAGGGCCCCATGGCCGATCTCTCGTCTGCCCGGGGCTCCCAATCTTCTGGCCTCACCAACACTAAATGGGGGGAAATTATAGTGAAAGGTAAATCTCCGAAAGCTATCCCCGTAAATCGATTCTATCCTCTGCTCATCGCTCTCGGTACCGAGCGTGGTCGACACCAGGGCCTGCGTCTCCCCCCTGGTGAACAGCGCCGACCCGTGAACCCGTGGCAACACACCTACCAAGCATTCTATGGGCCTGACTTCGGTGAAGGAACGACCATCGACTCTTCGCCCCTCCTTCAAAACCATGTGCCGCACCAACCTCCTCTCGAGATCGTGAATCGCGTCGGTTATCTCAGCCTTCCTCTCTCCATACTCCTCTTGCAATGAGTCAAAAATGGAATTGCTGACTTCTGCCTTCTTTTTCTGCCGCGAGACCTTGTTCGGCTGCAATAATGCTTCCCTCATAAGGGTCTCCCCCAGCTCGGTCACCTTCGCCATCAATTGCCCGTCCCGCTCGGGTGAGACAAAGTTCCTCTTCTCCTTTCCCTCCGCCTCTCGCAACTCTAACTGCATATCGATTATGGGCTGCAAGCTCTCATGACCGAAGAATATGGCATCGAGCATATCGTCTTCCGAGACGAATTTACTCCCCGCCTCTACCATCACCACAGCCGTTTTTGTCCCCACCACAATGAGATCGATGTCGCTCTTCTCCTGCTCCTGCAAGGTGG
>QMLW01000298.1 GCA_003646935.1 Deltaproteobacteria bacterium | reverse complement strand
GTGTTGATGATTCACCCTTAAATCCTCCAGAGGAGGGCCGCAAAGCGGCATTTAACAGAGAAGTGAGGGACGTCCATTTGTAAATAAGTAAATTTATACGATTGTGCAGAGATATTATATATTTGGTCATGGCAAGGAATTTGGGGGACGCCCTTGAGAACTTAGTTCGCTTCGCTCGCAATTGGACTATTGGAATGACGGAATAATGCCTGCCTGTCGGCAGACAGGGGTTCTTAAGAAAATGGGGCAGTGGTTTATTGGTAAGATTTCTCTTGACAGGGAAGTTAATAAATGGATCATTGCTTTCAAAACCAACACTCCAATATTCCACCATTCCATTATTCCATGTGTGAGACAATATGGAATAGTCTCAAAAAAACCTTTTTAATTTCAATAAGTTGTAGAATTTCCGAGACGTTTAATTAGACTAACTCCTCATCGCATTTAACGATGTAATGTTATCGCAACCGCCGATGATGAGACGCCTGATTGACGCCCTGCCTCTGCGAGTGAAAGCCTAAATTTCTCCACAAGGTCACTGCCCATATCCATTATGCTATATGCCACAATCGAGGTAGAATGTAGTATTATTGTTCTATCCAGCAACTCGTAAAGCTGTGACCTCAAATCCCAGGAAATCATGGCTGAGAGCTATTTCCCGCTCTCGAGGGCCTTGATCTTCTCTACCACCTCTTCCATCTTGTCTTTCAATCTGCCCACCGCCTTGAGGTACTCCTCGGAATTGCGGTTGAGCTGATTGATCCGCTTCCAGTGCCTTTTTGCGCTCTCTGAGCTTATGGTTCCGCTGTCTCCAGTCTTTAGCACGCACATTGTAGGCATCGTGACGTCGATTGTAGTCGGCAATCCAAGGCTCGCATCGACCGATCTCCTCCGGCAAAGGCCTTCTGATCCCAGCGGAGTAAGGACACTCGCTATGGAGGCGCCTAATCTCGGCATTTAAAGCGTTACCGATTATCCTCAGCTCTTTCTCTTCCTCTGTTGCCATAGTTACCGTCAGAACAAGAACAGCTAACAGGATTGCGGATTTGTGGTGGGTCATGTTTTTAAGCTCCCTATTAAAAAGAGAAATGCTGAATCAATAATAAGGAGAAATTGAAGAGGATATAATTCCTCTTCAATTTCTCCTTTTCTTTTTTGTGAAAGGAGGAGGTTATTAAGCATGACAAATACGGAGCGAGAGCAGACCGAGAGTAGTAGGCGCAGGAAATTTTTCGTGCTTACAATATTAAACTGTGGAGTGTCGGGAGACGGAAAGGTGCCTCTTATCCTTCTTTTCTTAAAATAATGCTATCCTTCCTCTTCGATACTTTGAACTTGTCTCCTTCTTTGAATCCAAGCTTGTCTATAAGCACTGCCTTGCTGAGAGTGAGCGTTCCTCTTTTGCCGATTGTCACAGCCCTTTCTTTAGGCTCTGCTTTCTTAACCTGCCTCGCTGTTAAAAGAGGTTTAATCTTTCCAGCCTCGACCAATGCATCGTAATACATCTTTTTTAAAGCTGTTTTTGTCTTGATGCCCCACTCTTCCATGATTTGCTTATCAGGCACATTTTTCTCGACCAGCTCAATTAGTTTTTTAGCGTCTTCTCTCATAGCTTTGCCCCCTTTTTAAGGATTAATAACGCATGGATAGAAATGCAATCTTATATACTATAAACCGAATAGATTTTGCAACAGGTAATATGATAGCAGAAAAAGTATTCTGATAGAATCGTGCCGGCAGTTCGAACGAAAAGCGGTGCCTACAACACGAATCATCCGAAGTATTTTAAGCAATTGGGTAAACAGATCGACTGTGGGCGCTTCAAGGCCATGGCCGAGGTGCTGATGTACCATGCACAAAAAGGCAGCAAAGCCCCCGAAGTCATTGTTTATCCCGACGATCAACGGGTACAAACGGCATTGAATGCGGCGATTGAACATGCCTGGCCATTTGTAATCCACATCGAGTTCCGCCGCTCATTGAGCGGTGAAAAAAGAGGGAAATTTATGGCAGCAATTGAGGGGTTGCTAACAGCACATGCTGCTCATTCGTTTGCCCTGAATCATATGGGGCAACTAACTGCGGTAGAGGTGCGCAGACTTGTCAAACAGCATCAGAATATTTATTTTCTAACCGCACATACGAACCCGGTCATCATTCGTCGCTCCAAGCAACCATGGGTGAATGTGTTTCGGGGTGAAGTTTTTTGCCCGGAATGGAAGGAGCTTCTATTGCATTATGCTGACAGGTTTATCTTCGCGCTCGATAACGTGTGGGAAACACATTGGAGAGAATTGTACCTTGATCAAATGGCATACTCGAGCAGGGCGATGGCTGATTTAACGCACGATGTCGCGCACGCGGTAGCTCACGGCAATGCTGAACGACTTTGGCGAATACCAATGCTGGATAAGTGAAGACTTTCATTGAGTTCGCCTCCCTTTCATTTAAGTTGGCCGAAAGGGGCTGTGCCCATTCAGCAGCCTAATTTCCACAGTACCTTTAAGTTTAGACTACTTCTATGATACTGAAATACTGAATGAATTTATTACTCGTATGGCAATCATGCACCGAATGCTGTCAGTCTGTACCTCTCATGAAGATTGTTTTCCGAATTAAGGCCTTGGTTTTGGCAAGGTTCTCTCGGATTTCCATCGCCGTAAAACAGTTTTTCTGCCCTGCTCTTCCTTGCTCGTAGCGCTATCTCTTCCTTATCCTATGGCTCGGAGTATCCGACTTGATATTCAAAACTGTTGATATTCAAAACTTTACAAATATCTCCTGTGGTGTAATAATATTTATTTGGCAGGCAAGGTTATGTAAAAGTTTTGTTGGACGTTTGAAATAGGGTGGACCTAGAGAAATCTTCAAATACTTCAGATAGATATGCCGGTTTGTTTGTTGTGTATCCGCATCCCTGCAGGTTCTTCGGCGATCCAAAGTATGAGTATATCTGCTCCTTTCGGGTGATCCAGCGGTACCGCTCCAAGATATCGAGTCCATGTGGCCGAGGCAATCCAGTATCGATCGCTCCATAGGAAATTGATGGTATGAAGAAGTTCCTTACCATAGCTATTATAGGTTTTGTCGTCGTCTTTGTCCTGCTTGCCTCCATAGGTGTGGCGCTGTGGTACATGTGGTCTAGCAACCTCCCGTACATCGGCACGCTTAAAGACTATAGCCCCCCGATCATCACCGAGGTCTATGCGGACGACGGTCAGGTGATAGGTCAATTCTGGGAGGAGAGGAGAATCCTGGTGCCGGTCAGCGAGATGTCGCCACACATCATCGATGCCTTTGTGGCGGCAGAAGATGCGCGCTTCTTCAAGCACCAGGGTATCGATGTGTTGAGCATCGTACGGGCGATGATAAAAAATATCAAGGCGGGAAGGATAGAGCAGGGCGGCAGCACCATTACCCAGCAGATCACCAAATCCCTGCTGCTGAAGAACCCGGCGAGGACCTATAAGCGGAAGGTCAGGGAGGCCCTTCTCTCCCTTCAAATAGAGAGGGAATTCTCCAAGGAGGATATCCTGTATCTCTACCTGAACCAGATATACCTGGGCCACGGGCTCTATGGCGTGGAGGCGGCAAGCCAGGTCTATTTCGGAAAGAGCGCGGACGAGCTGAATATCGCCGAGGCCGCTCTTCTCGGGGGCCTCGCCAGGGCCCCGAGCAAAGACTCGCCC
>QMLW01000297.1 GCA_003646935.1 Deltaproteobacteria bacterium | reverse complement strand
TCTTATACCCGTCTACTAAGCTGGCCACCGCACCGCCCAACTGCATTATTGACCATCGAATGGAAAAGCTCAGTGGGATCTTCTCTGCCGGCTGGGGTTCTTCCTCACTATCCTGCGGTTGATTTTTGTTATTTTCGTCCATTGCTCCATTCCTCCTAACGCTTGTCTGGGTCAGCAGGGATTTCAGATCGAGATTCCTTGCTAAAATTGCTTATTCCTGCCAGGAGGGCAATAATGCCCCCCAAAAGAACCGCCATGGGCACCAATACCCACAGCAAATCCAGGAATTGGTACCAATTCAATGCGATCCCCCACAACCCCACAATGATCCCCACAAGTCCAATTATGATGTGTTTCATAAATAGTCTCCTCTCTTCTTTATTTAATTCAGTTAAATTCCTATGCTATCAAGCCATGCAGGCCAGGCTCACAAAGCCAAATCCCATTGCCAGCAGGCCCAAAACTAACCTGGGAAATCGGAAATCATATCGGATAGCAGTGCACTGTAACATTAGTGATCCTTTCAATCTTTAAAGACAGACGTTCCCGAATCTGTTCGGAGGCCTGATCTGCTCGGCGAATTGAACATTCCCCCTTCAGCGCTACCTGAAGGTCAATCCATAAATTATGCCCAACATTCCGCGTCCGCACCCATCGTACATCCTCAACTTTATCTACCGAGTTTGCCAGGGCCGTTATTCTGGATTCTATCTCTCTGCCAGCGCTTCGATCCATTATACCGTCCAAGGCGCTCTTTATGATCCGAATACTCAAAAAAAGCACAATGAGCGAAATCGTCAAACTGCCAATTCGTTCGGGAATAAACCAACCAAATATCCCTCCCACAAGAAGTCCCTGTATCACCACGCCGGAGGTGGTTATATTGAGGGCATGCAGATGTGCGATTTTCTTGTCTACTTCCTTGCTATAATGCAAATCGGTTTGCCTTAAAAAACGAATTATCATCAGATTTCCACCGATGGAAACCAGGGCAGTGGCCAGGCCTATTCCGGTTGACTCAAAACTTACGGGCAGAAAAAATGTTCTGACAGAGATAGCCAGGATAACAGCAGCGCCCGCACCCAGGAAAAACCCAATCAGCAAGGCACCTATACAACGGGCCTTTCCCGTGCCGTAAGGATATTTTTCGGTCAGTCTCTGAGGGATGCTCATCTGTATCCCGAAGAGGATGTTTGTGATCATCATCGCATTAGCAGCGGAATTCAGCCCATCGATGACGAGCAATCGGCTGTATCCCAGAGCACCCACCGTAATCTTGAGAAGGGCGAGACCAAGGTTAACCCAAAACAAGATCCAGCAAACCCGTGTAATAGTTGCCTCATCCGATTGCACTGGCCCTTTCAGCTCAAGATCATCCAGGGTTTTTTCTACAGGTTTACTATCCATTATTCATGTTTCCTCTGCCTAACCCGGCTAAACCGGGATGGGTTCAAGGTTCAGGGTTCACACAGTTGAAAACCAAGAAAAGAAGTTTTTTCAGAAATTTCTTCCTCTTTAACCTTTGAACCTGGAACGCTAAACCGCTAAACCTATGCTTTAATCGTTTAGATTTCGCCAATAATAGATGATTCCCTCGCAAGGGAACTGCGAGAACTGCTCTTACGACGACCCTGAACTCGTCTTAACCACACAAAGACAATACCCGCAAAAAAACCCAATAGAAACGAGGACATAATAATTACACATACAGCAACATCACCATCTGTGAAAAATAGCTCAACGTGAGCAGTTCCGGAATTCATGATCACAAATGATACTGTAATTATCATTATTATTATTATCCCAACAATCCAGGGCAATATTGATATCTTCTTCATTGTGTATAACCCTATTTCAAACGATTTTTCACTGAATCGTCTTTGCCGCTAAGGGTTTGGCCTGGTTTATTGGCAGGGCAAAGCTGACACCGCTGTAAACTCCGGTTGGGGCATAGATAGCCATGTTAATGCCTACCACTTCACCATTGATATTGATCAATGGTCCTCCGCTGGAACCCCGGTTAATGGGTACGTCGGTCTGCATCATGCCCCGGTAGACCCTGCCATCGATTTGGACATCCCGGCGGTTGTCACTTATAATGCCGTGGGTCACGCTTTGCTCAAGCCCAAAGGGACTCCCGATGGCCAGTACCATGTCTGCCACTTCCATTTGGGAGGAATCTCCCAGTGTCACCGCAGGCAATTCATATGGGGTGTTAATTCGAAGCACGGCAAGATTAAGGCTCTCATCTTTAGCGATCACATAGGCAGAATAGCGCCTGGCCTCGTAACCAAATGGTGTGACATTAATATTGGAGGCCTGAGAAACCACGTGCCAACAGGTCAAAATGTATCCGCGCGAATCAACAATTATTCCTGACCCAATGCCGCCCAGATTTAATAGATCCTGTGCCGGGTCATCAAATCGCAAGCTGCTGGAGACTGCCGGCGCGCGCTGAATCGTCTCGCAAGAGATATTCACCACCGCTGGTCGGACCCTCGAAACGGCTGCGGCAAAGGACTCATCGGAAGAAACGAGCTGGATATTGGAACTGGTTGTCAGACCGGATGTGCTCCTAATAGGTTTGCTCGTTGCAGACGTCACATTCCATCGAGATAAGAGGTTAGAAGGCTCCCTCAAAGCTTCCATAAAATATGTTGGAACCTCCACCATCTGTCTCCATCCGATTCCCATCAAAGCAAAAATCACAATTATCACATTCAGGACAAGGAGGATCGATAACAACCCTGTCAAGTAATTTGCAAAGAATCCCCTGAAGCGATCCAAAATTCCCCCTCTTTGTTAGCGACGTTTCTCCTTCATCCTAAAAGTAAGGCATCCATATCCTGTACTCTTTTTCAAGCAGGGAAATTCTCGCCGCTATCCGAATCTCCTGCCATGGTTCTTAAACTTAAACTGGTATTGGCAGACGTCACATCGTTTTATCCCGAGGCTCCCCGCTCTGTGTTTGATCGTATCCCGGCACATACAACGGGCGATTCATGCCAATACCCTCCTGTGCTGTTGAAAACCCCTGGACCTGCTGCACCTCAGGTTTGCCTCGGGGAGGTATCACTGAGGGCATCCCCTGGTATCCATCAGATTCTGTGGAATCCTCCTCTTCTGAGCCGGATGGGCCACCGACAGGCATGAAAGCCGAAACCGCGGCTATATTGACATAAAACTGAGTGCCCTGTCTGCAGATATTCAAAAGGAGGCTTCTCTTATCGCTGGGACCGATAGCCGCAAAAAAGTCAGCGAGATTATCTATCCGAGTCTCATCTACCTGGTGGATTACATCTCCTTTGGTGAGTCCCGCCTTATCTGCTGCGCTCCCTGGCGCCACCATGAGTATCAATACCCCGTTGTCCTTGCCTGGAATATCATAGACGCTACGCAGTGATTCCGTAAGCTCGGATACAACAATACCCCACCTCAAGTCGTTGGGAATGATCTCTCCGGCGATCTGGCTGACAGATGATGTTGGACCCGAAGAGACACTCTCTCCCAGCTTTATATAAGACACCTTCCGTTTGCTATCGCGAAACAGTGCGATGCGCACTCTCTCACCAGGATCGGTTTTGCCCAGCAGGCGGCGAAGCTCTTCACTGTTTTCCACCTTGCGATGGTCCAATTCATAAATTATATCTCCCTGCAGCAATCCTTCCCTTTCGGCCGGTGAGGCTTGAATCACCCTGTTG
>QMLW01000296.1 GCA_003646935.1 Deltaproteobacteria bacterium | reverse complement strand
GGTCCCCGCGATCAAATTGCACCAGGCTTCCCCTCATGAGGCCCTGGCCGATGAGCTTGAAATCCCCCGGGCTCATGGGTAAGAAGGGCAAAAGGGCGAGTCCCGCCCTGAAATCCACTGCGACCAGCCCCTCTGATGGAGAGCCATCCCCATCCACCCGCTTCAAACAGTTCGGCTGGCTCTTCCATGTGGACCATTCATATTGCCTCGCGCACTCGTGGGCCCCGATTTCGTGCATGAGACGGACGATATCGTCCATAAACTCTCGTTTGGCCCGGTATTCCGGCGAACCGAGGTCCCCCTGATCGACCTGCTCGCCCCTGCGCCACCTCATGAGCAAATCAAGGCGATCATCAACCTCCAATCGCCACGTCCGACCCTCTACCCACTCGCTCAACTCCCCGCAGCTCCCGAGGTTGGTGTCCACGAAGGTTGCGTACACATCCACGATCGACCGTTCATCACCGAATCGTATCCTCGCTGCCCTCCTTATGAACTTCTGCCACAGAGCTCCCGCCCTCGCAGCAGCGGGGTTTACCTGGAGTTGAAAGGGTCCCTGAAATGCGATCCAGTAGATGAGGTTACGAAAAATCCGAGAAAAGGTCGTGGGAGGAATGAGCACCTTCATCGCATACACCCCTCCGATCACTATGCCCTCCGGCGGGGCTTTCTCAGGGGCAACATCCAGCACCTTCACCTGGTAGACCTGCCCGGCAAATCCTCCGCCTACAAACCTCTGCACCAGAAGCTTGAGGTACGCTTCATCCGACCCGGTAAATCCCTTAACCTGGCAAGAAATCTCGGCGCCTGCCTCGTAGCGACTCACCTTCATGGGCCTGTACAGGGCCGTGTCGCGAAACTCCTCCTCGAGCTGCCTGTAGATAGTATCCGGTTTAGCGAGATCCATTTCCCTTTCTCCATGCTACCTTAGGAGGTTCCTGGCGATTATGAGCTTTTCGATCTCCGTTGTCCCCTCGTAGATCTCCGTTATTTTGGCATCTCGAAAGAGCCTCTGAACCTTATACTCCGCTAAATACCCATACCCTCCATGCATCTGAAGGGCCATGTCACAGCATCTCACCGACATCTGGCCGCAGAACGATTTGGCCGCGGCAATGAGCTTGGGATCGATAGTGCCCGCATCAACCCTCCAGGCCGCCTCATGGACCAGGCTTCTGCCGGCCTGTATCCAGGTGAACATATCCGCGATCTTGAACTGAATGGACTGAAAAGAGGATAAGGGTGCACCAAAGGCCACCCTCTTCTTCACGTGCCTGATGCTCTCCTCCAGGGCACCACGGGCCGTTCCAACCGCCTGGGCGGCTACAATAATCCTGTCCAGGTTAAAGAGGTGCATGGCCTCAATAAAACCGTTCCCCGGATCTCCCACCATGTTAGAGCAGGGGACCCTCACGTTGTTGAAGGCCAACTCTGCCGTGTCAGAGGCTCGAATCCCCAGTTTTCCGATCAAGTGACTTGCTTCAAATCCCTCCCGGTCCGTTTCTACCATGATCATGCTGTGTCGTCTGTGTCTGTTCGCATTATCCGGGTCTGTCACCACAAAACAGATTAGGTAGTTCGCCCTGTCTCCGTTAGTAATGAACATCTTTGAGCCATTGATGACATATTCGTCTCCTTCCCTGACAGCCGTGGTTCCTGTAGCACTAGCGAGATCGGAGCCGGCGTCAGGCTCGGTAAACGCACTTCCCATGATAGCCTCTCCACTTGCTATAGGCGGCAGGTAGCGCCTCTTTTGCTCCTCAGTGCCGAACTCCTGTACTATCTCCGCGCCGTATGATGAGATAAGTATTGCGACCGCGATGCCGGGATCAACGGCGGAGAATTCCTCAAATATGAGGCAGTACTCCAGCATGCCCATTCCAGGCCCGCCGTACTCCTCCTCGATGAATGTTCCCACAAAGCCGAGCTCGGCTGCCTTCTTGTGGAGGGACTCATCAAAGGTCTCATCCCTGTCGAACTCCTCTGCCCTGTCAGGAAACTCACCCTCCGCGAACTCCTTTGCCGCCATCGCGATATCCTTCTGTTCCTTGCTGAGTTCAAAATCCATCGTTCCTCTCCTTTCTAACCCCTTGTATTACCGTGCCAATCCATGGGAAAGAATTACCCTATATATATGGATACAATCGAGAACGCTATCTATTTTTTTTCTGTCAAGATCTCAAATCTGAGGACAGACACCCTCGCTATTGATGTGATAAATAAAATTGTTACACGATTTTATACCATGTCAGTATGCACATGACGGCACGTTCTGCAGCAAGCTGAAGGATGACGAGATCGTTGTCTGGACGCCACACATAACCAAGCAAATGGTGGTGGAAGCGGCAAGCCGCGGAAAGCTTTTCGCACCGAGGACCACCCGACACATCATACATCCACGGCCACTGAATGTGAATGTTCCCTCCTACTGGTTTAAAGAGAATATCTCGCTGGAGGAGATTAACAGGAGATTCTCGAAGTTCCTCGAGAAGAAACACATACGCCGATTCGGTCCCGGCCAGGTAATAAACGGAAGGTACTATGGTGAGGAGGTGTGCATCTTCTATGATAAACCGCACAAGGGCAGAGAAATGAGGGACACCTGATCGGTCGATGGGGGTGATTAAAATAACGAAAACACGGAAAAATAAAGATGCACCAACCAAGATAAATAAGACAACCTAGATGAGGGGATTATGCAATGAGCACACAGGATACAATGGTAAGCCTTTCGGCAATCGGCCTTGATGCCCCGGGCCTTGTTTCCACGATCACCACGAAAATATTAGAGATGGGCGGCAACATCGTGGATGTGGAGGAATACGCGCGAAGGGATCTGTTCTTTATATTCCTCGTTATCGATTTTTCGGCCTCCGCACGCGCAATAGGTGAGATTACCTCTGCCTTGAAGGCCATTGAGGATGAAACCGACTTACGAGTAAGTGTGGGACTATACGATACAGAGAAGCTCTCCCGTGTTCCGGAAAAGGAGAGCCACATCGTGACCATCCTGGGTGTTGATCAGCCCGGCATCATTGCCAAGGTTTCCACCTTCTTTCATAAAAACAACATCAACATTGAAAACTGCAGGATGATCGCGCGGGGTAAGTTCTTCTCCATGGAAATGGTGATAGATACCGCTCACATGATCAGCGAGCCAATGCGGGCTCACGGAGAGGCGCTGGAGAGGATGAAGGACGAGCTCAAGGCTCTATGCGCGAAGATACATCAAAGCGTGGTGATTCAAAGCGAGGATATCTACAAAAGGTCGAAAAAGCTCGTGGTCTTCGATGTGGAGACCACCTTGATTCAGGAATCATCGCTAAAGGATTTCCTGGAAAAGGTAAAGCGGGAACTGCGGCTACCCGAGGCTGAGATAAAATCCATGGAGGAGGATAGCGAGGCGGCCAGGATTGTCGAAAATGCGCAAACCCTTAGGGGAATTCCACGACGGGAATTCGAGAGGTTCAGCGAGATATTGCAATTGAACCCCGGAGCCCTTGAATTGATAGAAGCCCTAAAGTCTATGGGATTCAAGATCGCGCTCCTCTCCTCTGGATTCAACTTCTTCATCAAGAAGATCTTCGAGGAGGCGGGGGTCGACTATGCGTTCTCAAACACCCTCAGGGTTGACGAAAAGGGAATAATCACCGGGGAGTTGGAGGAGCCTATCATTACGAGCACCAGCAAAAACGAGGTCTTAGAG
>QMLW01000295.1 GCA_003646935.1 Deltaproteobacteria bacterium | reverse complement strand
GAATTACGCTATTAGAATCGTGCTTCCTGAGTGCAATCCATCGGCGCAGAAGGAAAACGCCATTGCAGAACTTCCGGATGATATCAGCGAGGTTCTACCGTACATCAACGCTACTATCAAGGGCTGTAGCTACAACCCGGATGCTGGCACCCTGCGCTTTATCAAAGAAGGCATGGCAATAACGTTGCATCCCAGGAAGATCGCCATAGCAGGACTAGAAGATGAAACTGAAGCCAGCCAAGTGTTGAATTCCCTGACATGATCATCCCTACTAACCTGAAGCAATTCTACATGGTAATAGCCTCACCCAGAAATGTTGTCCTTGGGGTGATTGCTTGCTTTATGATTCAGATGCCCCTGGCCAGTGTTTTTTATAAGATCATCCCACGGATCCTGAAGCGAGGTTAGCTTTGTCCAGCATGCAAAAAAACAAATAGGCCAGAAAGAAACCTGTTTTTCATTGGCAGGGAAAAAGGATCATTATTTATATGTAGCTGAAAAAAAGAGGTGCGAAATGAAGGTTCCAAAGATTGGCCTGCTGGTATGTAACAGTGGGGCGTCAAATTCCGGGCTTATATCAGGGAAAGCCAGCATAGAGGCAGTAGAAGAATTAGGGGAGGACTGGGTGGGAATATGTTCTCTACCAGCCCTGGCGAATGAGATTCCAAGGCAGGTTAAGCTGGTGAGAAATCTGAGGCATCGTATTATTATAGACGGCTGCCACAATGCCTGTGCGAGGAACATAGCCCGTAAGCTGGCAATACCTTTTGATGCCTATATAAATCTGGAAGATGACCTCAAGATGGAGAAAATGGGCCCCTTCAGCACCCTCCGCTATTCCGATGATGATGTAAAAAGGGCAAAGGAAGCCATCAAGGCACGAGTGGGTCAACTGACCGATGAATGATGAAATCGTGCTTCAGGTTCAGGGTCTTTGTCTTTCAATCAACGGCAGAGACATCTTGCGCGACGTGAATCTCTGTGTGCGCCCTGGGGAGATCCACGGCCTCCTGGGGCGCAATGGCTCGGGCAAGAGCAGCCTTGCTTATACCTTGATGGGCTGCGATGGCTACAGGCCAGGGGCAGGCCAAATCTCCTTTGCCGGCCGAGACATCACCGGGCTCAGTATCACGGAGAGGAGCAGGCTTGGATTGACCCTGGCATGGCAGGAACCGGCCCATTTTGAGGGATTGAAGGTGAAAGACTATATGGCCTTAGGAGTCAGGGAAGAGCATCCTGCAGAGAGGGTAAGAGAGGCGCTTTCCATGGTGGGTTTATCGCCGGAAGGCTACCTTGAACGCACCGTGGATAGCACCCTGTCCGGGGGGGAGCGTAAACGCATTGAGCTTGCCGCGGTCTGTGCGATGCGGCCCGCGCTTGCCATCCTGGATGAGCCTGACTCTGGGATAGATGTGCTGTCCTTGAAATATATCAATGAGGTAGTAGGGAGAATGGCAAGAAATGGGACCTCTGTGTTACTCATCACGCATCAGGACGAAGTCTTAGGAATTACCAATACTGCCTCCCTGATGTGTGCTGGAACTATCGTGCAAACAGGCAGCCATGCAGTGATACGCGGCTACTATGCCAGACATTGTCTGCCCTGTGAGCTTTCAGGGGAGGAGAAGAGGGAGAAGCAAAATGAGCTACTTTGAGGCAATGATGCGGGCCTATGAGCAGGCAGGGGGTGATCCCGGATCGCTGCGCTCCCCCGGCTTTGCAAGTCTCGTGGTCAATGGGAATATGGTATTGAGCACAACTGAGGTACAAGGCATTAGTATCGATACTCAGGAGATCTCTCGCGGTGTCAGGGCCCGGATCATCGTATCACCGGGAACTCGCCTGCCTACCCCGGTTCACCTGTGCTTCGGGATGTTGCTAGCCCAAGGGGTGCAGGAAATCGAATCGGAATTCGACATAGGCTCCGGGGCAGTGGTTAGTTTCCTGGCACACTGCACCTTTCCTAATGCAACGAAGGTAAAGCACCTGATGAGGGCGAAAATAGGCATTGGGACAGGGGCTTCGCTTCGTTATAGTGAGGTCCACTACCATGGACAGACAGGTGGCATTGAGGTCATCCCCCAGGCAGAGGTATCTCTTGAAGAAAAGGCTCGTTTCCACTCTACCTTTTCCCTCACCAAAGGACGCGTTGGAAGGCTTGACATTAACTATGTTGTGTATGTGGCCGATCATGCCATTGCAGAGCTTCTCACCAGGGCATATGGCTTTAGCACCGATACGATAAACGTTAAGGAGGAGGTGAGACTCAACGGTGAATATGCCCGGGGGCTCGCCAAATCCAGAATAGCCCTACGTGAACAGGCAAAGGCGGTTGTAACAGGCGCCGTGGAAGGAAATGCGCCCTACGTTCGCGGCCATGTGGATTGTATTGAGATCGTGCAGGAGCAGGCCGAGGCCCAGGCGGTGCCCATCGTAAAGGTGTGTGATGAGCGGGCACGGGTAACCCATGAGGCGGCCATCGGCAGCGTGAACCGGAAGTAACTGGAAACCCTTGCTGCTCGAGTACTCACCGAGGAAAAGGCAATCGAGGTCATAATAAGAGGAATGCTGGAGGGCTAGAAGAAACATCTTCCTATAAAAGAGGCGGGATCCATTGATATCGAAAATTATCCCTTGAGCAAATTAGAAATGAGCTTATCAGTATCAGAGACATATATTGTGTAATCAGGAGGTGATAAGAGATGAAAATAGCTTTTGCATCCGAAGACAAGGGGATTGAAAGCAGCCTCGGGTATCACTTTGGCAGATGCCGATACTACGTGTTTGTTGAGATCAAAAACGGCGACATCAAGGAAGTGGAAACAAAAGAGAATCCATTCTTTAACAACCACGAACCCGGCCTTGTTCCGCAATTCATTGCCAGGGAGGGCGCCGATGTCGTTATTGCAGGCGGCATGGGGCCAAGGGCTATCGAGTGGTTTGAGAAATTAAAGGTGAGGCCGATTGCGGGAGCCAGCGGGGATATTAAGCATATTTTGGATGACTACCTCTTAGGGAAGTTAACGGATGTAAAACCCTGCAATGAGCATCGAGGCCGGTAGAACCTCCGGCCTCTAAAACTTCTAACGGTCAGAAGCATCGATAATGCAACACTCCTCCACGAACGCTTACAATGCGGATGCCCTTCACGGGCGTTCTGCTCATGACCCTGATAATGGCGAGGGAGGATCGAGGTTCGCCCGATGCCTTCCTCAATCTTCTCAAAAAAAGCTCAAGCCCTGTGAAGAACCATTCTAGGTATAAGGTATGGTTCTAGCTATTTCCGATGAGGAATTCACGAGAAGGTTTCTCAATGATAGTTCATTCTTTATAAAATTTTATGTCCCTTATCTGAGACTGAATGCTGACTGCTGACCACTAGCCATCAACAAAGGGGTTGTGGGTGATAATTGTCTCGTCTCTGCCCGATCCTACTGAAATAATGGAAGCCGGCACCCCAATGAACTCCTCTATTCTCCTGATATAACCCTGGGCATTGTCGGGCAGCTCCTCGAAGGAGCGCGCCCCGGAGATATCCTGGTGCCACCCCTCCATCTCCTCATAGACGGGGCTGCAGGTTTCAAGCGTAGATAGTTCAGGGGGAACGCTCTCCAGTCTCGCTCCCTGGTGTTCGTACGCAATACAGAGCTTCAGCGTATCCAGGCCCGTTAACACATCGAGCTTGGTGATCGCCAGATGGGTGAGCCCGTTGAGCCGTGAGGAATACCTCGCT
>QMLW01000294.1 GCA_003646935.1 Deltaproteobacteria bacterium | reverse complement strand
TGTATAAATAGGATACGATACTATGCCTAAAGCACCGAAGAAGCCTCCAATCAAAAGGGAAATATGGGGGGTAATCTTTCTCCTTCTCACCCTCATATGCGGAGGAAGCCTCCTCTCGTTCCATCCACAAGACCCCCTGCTCTGGGAAACGGCAAAGGCCGGGCTTCAGGCGAAGAATCTATTCGGGGCCACGGGTGCCAATCTGGGCGGCGGCCTCATCGCACTACTGGGTTTTTCATCCTTCTGGCTCGTAGCAGCTCTCCTGTACCTGTCCTTCTCATGCTTCACGGGCAAGTTCCCCTCAGGGGCAGCCTGGGTATCCATAAGCCTCATCCTCTTGATGCTCTCATTTTCCACCCTGATCTCACTCTATGTACCGGACGGCATTGCCTATCGGGGTGCGAAAATCAGCGGGGGACTGGTGGGTTTCCATATCGCCGAACAGGGCAAACGGGTGCTCAATTATTTCGGTGCATGCGCCCTGTTTCTCACCCTGTTTATCATCTCCGTTATGGTGATCACCCGGCTTTCCTTTGCGAGCCTCTTCAACAGGATCATCCTCGTGCTTTCCAGTATGGCGCTCTCCATCAGGGAAAAATGGCTCAAGTATATGGAGCGCAAAAGGAGGGCCGTGCAGAGGAAAAAGGTAACTGCGAAAGTCCGAAAGGCGCCGAAGAGGGAAATGACGATCGTTGAGACCCCCGCAGAGAGACCGGCGAAGCCGGCACAGGAATTCTTCTCCTTTATGAGCGCCGTGGGCGATTTTAAACTCCCCCCATTGAGCCTCTTGGATGAGATCCCAAAACCAGCAGATGATGAAATCCAGCGTGAAAGCCTCCGAATGAATGCCCTCCGGCTGGAGGGCAAGCTCAAGGACTTCGGCGTGGAAGGCGAGGTGGTGGAGATCGTTCCCGGCCCGGTAATTACCATGTACGAGTTCAAGCCGGCTCCAGGTATCAAGATAAGCAAGGTATCCTCTTTAGCCGATGATCTAGCGCTCAATATGAGGGCATCGAATATCAGGATCGTCGCCCCTATCCCCGGTAAATCGGCCATGGGAATAGAAATACCAAATAACAAGAGGAGGCTCGTAACCCTCAAGGAGATCTTGTCCAGCCAGGCCTTTCTCAGCTCCTCCTACAAGCTCACCATAGCCTTAGGGGTAGACATCATCGGACAGCCGGTGATCACGGATCTCACCAGGATGCCGCACCTGTTGGTTGCGGGCGCAACCGGAACGGGAAAAAGCGTATCCATCAATGCCATGATAAACAGTATCCTATACAAAAACTCCCCTGCAACGGTGCGCTTCGTTATGATCGATCCCAAGAGAATCGAACTCGCCCCGTACCAGGATATACCCCACCTGCTGCACCCGGTGGTGAACCATCCAAAAGAGGCAACCAAAGCGCTCAGATGGGCCGTGGATGAGATGGAGCGGAGATATACGCTGCTCTCTGACAAGGGCGTCAGGAACATAGATGCCTACAACCGCAAGGTAGAAAAGGATAAGGCGTCAGCCGAGCCCGAGGAAGCCGAGGGAGATGATCACCTCCCCTACCTCGTGATTATTATCGATGAGCTGGCAGACCTCATGATGGTATCCAGCCGACAGGTAGAGGAATACCTGACGAGACTGGCGCAAATGGCGAGGGCAGCCGGGATTCACCTGATACTCGCCACGCAAAGGCCCTCTGTTGACGTGCTTACCGGCATTATCAAGGCGAACTTTCCAACGAGGATCTCCTTCCAGGTATCATCCAGGGTAGACTCCAGGACTATCCTCGATTCAATGGGTGCCGAGCATCTCCTTGGAGATGGTGATATGTTGTTTTTACCCCCTGGTGTAGCCAAGCTCACCAGGATTCATGGGGCCTATGTCTCGGAAGATGAGGTAAAAAAGGTAACCTCCTTTCTGAAAAGACAGATGAGGCCGGAGTACGACAGCTCCATCGCTGCTGAAATCAGCGCAGAGGAAGATGAGGTGGAGGAGGTAGGCGGGGAAACGGATGAAAAATACCATGAGGCAGTGGAATTGGTGCTACAGACCGGTCAGGCCTCGATATCCATGGTTCAGCGAAAACTACGGGTTGGATATAATCGGGCCGCCAGGATGATTGAGGCCATGGAAAAGGAGGGAATCGTTGGCCCATCTGATGGGGTCAAGCCCCGTGAGGTTTTTAGAAGAAGGGAGCAGTTTTGAACTTCAGATCATGTGTCATCCTGTTGGTATGTCTTTTTTTTCCTGGTTCCATCCTTCAGGCAAAGGCATTCCCCGATGATCAGGTGACCGCTATTATAGGCGGCATACGAGCGAGATACGGGAGTGCCCAAGGATTGACCGCCCTATATACCAGGGAGGCAATCAGCAAGACGATGGTGACCCTCGGGGTTTCGGAGAGGCATGATGTTGCCAAGGGAGCGCTGTATTTCAAGCCCCCCTATCATCTCCGCCTTGAACAGGAATTTCCCCAAGAGGAGTTGCTCATTACGGATGGGCACATGCTCTGGTGGTACATTCCAGGAAAAAATGAGGCCTACAAATACTCCGCCGAGACCTTCGGCAAGGAATTACGCCTCCTCGGGGAGGTCCTCCAGGGCCTGAAGGATGCAAGAAAAAACTTCAAGATCACCTGCAGGGAGATTCCCGAGGCCAGAACCTACCAGCTTGTGCTCAGGCCTGAACCACCATGGAAGGATATCGACCGCCTAGAGCTGATTATAGGGAAAGGGGATTTCCTTATCACGCAGGTGGATATCGTTAATACGATGGGAGGACTCACAAGGTTCATGCTTTCCGACTTGTGGGAAGATGTGTCCCTTGAACAAGGACTTTTTACCTTTTCCCCACCCCTAGGCGTAAAAGTTATAGAGAAATAGGGCCTGCCTTTGCCTGGCCCAACCAATTACTCACACAGCTTCACCTATGCCGACCCTCTGAAATAATCTCTTCGTAACCGGATCGCGGAAGCGAGTTGAATCGTGGTTAGATCCTGGGGAATTTAAGAATTGTCGGATCATATTCCGTTCACGAGGCAACAGAAGATAGTGGTACTGCCGACTTCTGTGCGGGAGATAAAGAACAAGAATTTGCTTGTACTGGCTGCTCCGAGGTTTATCTACAGGTAGGGGAGGATAAAGGGATGGAGGTCAAGGAAGAATACAGGGGGAAGATCATCTATCAGAATGAGGACACGAAAAAACACCTAGCAATCAATGTCAGAAGGGCTCTAAGAAATCGGTAGTGACTTAGGAAATCGCTGCGCTCTTTCCCAAAGCGGGTTATCTCCATTGTAAGCTGACCGTTCGCTGGCTCTCACTCTCGCTTCGTTCCTCCTTTTATCGGGCTGCCAAATGATCCGATGAAGCTTTCGAGGCTCCGCTCGCGCTCATCCTATAAAGCTCAATCGAGTCGACTCCCTTCGGGCTTCGTTCCACACCGTTAGGTGGCTAGATTCAGAATTTCAGTTCAATGACAAGCGATGAAAACAGTTACACACACTTTTCTTAAAAGCCTTGATAATTTCCGAGGATACATAAATTCCCTTAATGACTGGGAGGCTTCTACTGGAGAGCAACTGACTGTCCAGGAACTTCCAGTAATTAGACGTCTCGGAAATTCTACAGCTTATTGAAATTAAAAAGGTTTTTTTGAGACTGTTCCATATTGTCTCACACATGGAATAATGGAATGGTGGAATATTGGAGTGTTGGTTTTAAAAGCAATGATCCATTTATTAACTTCCCTGT
>QMLW01000293.1 GCA_003646935.1 Deltaproteobacteria bacterium | reverse complement strand
GTGATGGAGGCGGACTCACTGCTGGTCCTATGCTGCGGTGTGGGGATCCAGGCCGTGGCGGCAATGGTAGCGAAACCGGTGCACCCGGGATGCAATACCATAAACCTGGGAGGATCCCGAGGCGAGTGGCAGGGATCGGAGCGGTGCATGGAATGCGGGGATTGCCTGCTGGACTACACTGGTGGCATCTGCCCCCTCACCGCCTGCTCGAAAGGCCTCCGAAACGGGGCATGCGGAGGCGCATCCGACGGGAAATGCGAGGTAAGCCCTGAGAAGCCCTGCGGATGGGAGCTGATCTATCAGAGGCTCAAGGAGGTCGGCAGGCTTGACGTGCTGAAGAAATTCATTCCTCCCAAGGCCTGGAACAAGATGAGGCCCAGACCGGAGATGCTTTCCACCAGCCTTTGGGCCCTCGAACAGAGGGAGGAGCCAAGAGAGGAGGGCAGGGGATAATGGCATTACGAGAATCGTTAGAGAGCGGGAAATTCGCTATTACGACGGAGGTGGGTCCCCTCAAGGGAACGGATACCTCTGAGATCGTGGAGCTGGCCGAGATTCTGAACGGAACGGTCGATGGGGTGAATGTGACCGATCAGCAGAGCGCGGTGATGCGGCTTGGCTCGCTGGCAACCTGCTCTATGCTCGTTCAAAGGGGTTTAGACCCCGTGTTCCAGATGACCTGCCGGGATAGAAACAGGATCGCCCTGCAATCGGATCTGCTGAGTGCCGCGGTGCTGGGGATTCGAAACGTGCTCGTGATCTCCGGTGATTTTCCCAGCCTGGGCGATCACATAGACGCGAAAGACGTATACGATCTCGACTCCGAGCAGTTGATCTGGACCATTAGCCAGATGAATGACGGCTACGATCTATCGGGAACCGAGCTTAAGGGAAAGACCGATTTATTCGTTGGGGCAGTGGTGAAGCCGGTATCCGATACCGAGGAATCCTCCGAGCTCCAGCTTGCCATGATGGAGAAGAAGATCAGCGTGGGCGCACGGTTCTTCCAAACACAGGCGGTTTACGATGTGGATGCCTTCGAGAAGTTTATGAAGCGGGCATCGCAATTCAAGGTACCGGTGCTCGTGGGCATCATCCCGTTGAAGTCCGCTGGTATGGCACGATATATGAATAAGAACGTGTCGGGCGTATTCGTGCCCGAGCACATGATCAGCGACATGGCAAAGGCAGAGGACAAAACGGCAACGGGATTGGGGATTGCGGCCAGCCTCATCAAGGATCTCAAAGACCTCTGCCACGGGGTGCACATCATGGCAATCGGCTGGGAGAAAAAAGTCCCCGAGATCCTGCGCATGGCGAACCTCAGTTGATTGCTCCCCGGAACGGCCCATGAACATATCCCTTAACGGAGCCCATCCTTAAGGGATAGTTCGTTATAATGACAAGGAAAAGGACACTCATACTCGGCATCGGGAACCTGATTCTCAAGGATGAAGGGATCGGCGTTCACGTGGTACGGGCGCTCGAGGAGAAAAAGCTGCCCCCGGAGGTGGGCCTTATTGACGGGGGTACTGCTACGATGGATCTGCTCTCGGTAATCTATGAGAGCGAGCGCATCATCGTCATCGATGCCTTGAAGGCGGGCGGCGAGCCAGGCACCATCTACCGATGTCTTCCAGAGGACCTCATGGAGACTTCTGATAGGCCGCTGTCCCTCCACCAGCTGGGGCTCCTTGATGTGCTCGGAATGTCACGCCAGCTGGGGGGAGATGCTGCGGTGGTAATCATCGGCGTGGAGCCTAAGGAAATCTCGTGGGGGCTCGAGCTCACCGAGGAGCTCCAGGCCGTTGTTCCTAAGGTGGTGAAGGCGGTGAAAAAAGAGCTCAGGGGATTGGGGTATTGACGCGTATTTAACTCGGTGTTCTTGATGATTTCCCTATAGGTGCTCGAAGAGCTCAGCCTCGTTAACCCTGATTTCTGTTTCCTGCTTTGCCTGCTTCTAATTCTTAGGGTTCTCATAAAAACTCTAAAAACTCCCCTTCCTCTCGATCCCCTTCCGCAAGGTGAGGGGAAATAGGGGTTTTTACGAGGTTATAAATTCCTTGAACGAAAAAGTTTGCATTACGTTCTGAAACAGGTTATAAAATCGCGTCGCGATTTTATATGAAAAGGTATGCCATGAGCTTTCAGAAGAAATTGCTGGCAGGGGATTTCGTGGTCCTGGCCGAATTTGATCCGCCTAAGGGAGTCGATGTTTCCGATTTGTTTTCCAACATCATACGGGTAAAAGGGAGGGTCGATGGCGTGATCGTGCCGGAGATGGCACAGGCCGTTATGAGAATGAGCGCCTTAGGCGGCGCTGCCCTCATGCAGCAGAACGGAATGGAAACAGTCATGCAGATCTGTTCGCGGGACAGGAACAGGCTCGCCCTCCAAGGTGACATCCTTGCCGCCTACATGCTAGGCGTGAAGAACCTCTTGGTTGTGCCAGGGGATGAGATTATGTATGGCGATCATATCGACGCCACGCCGATTTCCGATATCGATGAATTAACCTTGCTCAGGGCGATAAAGGGCCTGGAGAAAGGCGCGGATATGGCGGGAATGGAATTAAAGGGCTCCCCTAAATTCCTGACCGGCTGTTCCATAAGAGGAGCGAAAAACGAGATGGCCATGGAAGCCGAGCTGGAGCTTGCACAACGAAAGGTGAACGAGGGCGCCCAGTTTGTCATAACGCCGCCAGTATTCAATATACCGGCATTCACCTATTTCATGGACAAGGCCAAGGCCTTGGGAGTTCCCATAATTGCCACCGTGTTTCTGCTCAAATCCGTGGGCGTAGCCCAATATATCTCCACGAATGTTCCCGGGCCGCCGATACCCGATGAAATGATGGCGCGGATCCGGAAGGCCCCTGACCGGATAGCGGAGTGCCTGACTATTGCAGGGGAGCTGATTATCGCCCTCAAAGACCTGTGTCAGGGCGTCCAAGTTGTGACCATGGGATGGGAAAACCGGCTGCCGGCGATCCTAGATGCCGCTCATGTCTAAGGTGTACCCCATTGCGGGGTTCACGGGCTAGAGTATCGAAAGAGCACAGGACTCTGAAAGGATGGAATGCAAATGATGCTCACGATCAGCCTCTATATCAGCCTCGCGATTTTCATTATCGGATTGCTCTATAAGATATCCAGGTGGCTCTCGCTCAAGACAACCGTCCAGTCAATGGATATACCTGCTTCAAAAAGGGCCTCATCCGCCCTGAAGGGCATTGCCCTGGCGATCTTCAGCGGCAGGATCCTGAGGCTCATCAAGGCATTTTTTCTCGATGTCATCCTGCAGAGAAAGGTCCTCAGGGAGGATCTCTTCAGGTGGATCACCCATATGCTGATCTACGGGGCGTTTATGCTCCTCGTGCTCATGCATGCCCTGGAGAACGTGATCACCGCTGCCATATTCGATACCTATGCTTCCACCGTCAATCCCTTTCTGTTCCTGAGAGACCTATTCGGCTTGTTGGTGATCGTCGGTGTGTGCATGGCGGTCTACCGAAGGTACATCCTCAAGTCTCCGCGGCTCACCACCAATCCCATGGATATCTACACCATCGTGTTGATCGCATTCATTATGGTCTCGGGCATTCTCTTGGAAGCCACCAAAATTGGATCTTATTCAAGGTATAAGGATATGGTGGAGGAGTGGGCAGGCCTCGAGGAAGAAGAGGAGGAGTTTAAGGCCCTCACCGCCTTCTGGGTACAGGAATACGCCACTGTAGCGCCGGATATCGAAGGGCC
>QMLW01000292.1 GCA_003646935.1 Deltaproteobacteria bacterium | reverse complement strand
GTACTCCATACAGCAAGAAGAGGACATTCCGCGAAAAAAAGGAGTACGGTAGAGGAAAATCTAAATGAAGAATTCGAAGGGTGAGATAATCACTCTAGATTTTTTCTTTCTCGGAGACCGGATCTCATTGCCAAACACTCGATTTTATGCTTTACAATGATACCATATAGCAATCTATGGAAAGTGAGCCGAAAGAGACCCATGAAGATTCCGGCAATCATCCTTGCCTTCTGTCTCACAGTTCCCCTGTGGCTTGGGGGATGCTCGGAGGAGGAGACCGCTCATCCTCCCGGAGAGCATCGCAACACGGTGGTGCCCATCAAAAAGGCCCCGCAGGGAAAGGCCGAATTTAATTCGCCTCGCGGCGAGGAGGAGTTAAAAGATGAAGGAGGGCTCAGGGAGGAGTTGCATGCTCCGAACAACCCTGAAATCAAAAGGAAGCCATCGGACATAGATACAGAAAAGAAGCAAGCCGAGCCCGTGGAGGAAGCCACCGGATACTATATCGTCAAACCAGGGGACGGACTCTCCGAGATCGCGGCGAGGGATGAGGTGTATGGAGACCCGCTGAAATGGCCCATTCTCTACTTCTACAATATGGACAAGATCGGCGAGCTCCAGTTGGTCGACGAGTTCTTAGATAGGGATCTCCCCGAAGGAGAGAGACTGCGCATCATCACCCCCCGTGAGGCTCGGGAGAATCTGAGGCGGAGAGCGGAGTGCACATACACGGTGAACGTGATATCCGCTCGGAGCCAGAAGGGGCTCATTTCATCGGCAATCCGGCTCATGAGGGAAGGCTACCCCGTGTACATCACCTCAGCCACGGTAAGGGGAAGGGAGTGGATGAGGCTACGGGTGGGTTTTTTTGAAACCAAGATTGAGGCCAGCCTTGAGAGGATGAAGATCAACGACATCTTGAGTATTCACAACTCCTGGATCGCCAAGGTGGAGCAGTATGAGCTTGAGGAGTTCGGCGGGCTCATCCCGCACTTTGACAAGGCTGAGTAGGCATACCCATATGCTGCCTTTGCTGCTTTTACCTCCCCGCAGTCCCGAATCAGCTTCCCGTGACCACAAAGGAGAAATGGCGCCATGCGGAATATTGATAAAATCCTAGAGCACATCACGGTCAACGAGGAGATCGCCAAGAAGTTCTTCGAAATCGAGGCGGGTATTCTTTCGGTTGGCAGCTTCAGGGACCTTTTCGAAACGCTCCTCCAGCTCATCGAGGAAAAATTCTCCATACCTCATGTGTGGATTACCATGGTCCGCGAGAACGATGTTTCACATCTCATGGAAGCACTGGAATCCTCTCATGTGCTGCGGGAACGTTTGAGCGTGGTCAAGAGAAAGGTGTTCTTAAAGCTCATAAATGAAAAAGGGTCTCCGGTGCTCGTGAATGAGGATTTAAAGCCCTTCTATGCACTCCTGCCTAAGAACCAGAAATATTTCGCCAAATCCTTGGCAGTTGTACCCATTACCCTTGACGGTGAGGTGATCGGCAGCCTGAACCTGGGCGATTTTTCGGAGTCCCGCTTTCAGCCGGATATGGATACGTTCTTCCTCTCAGAACTCGCCGTGAAGATCTCCATATGCCTTTCCAATGTGACGTCGCGGGAAAGGCTCACCTTTCTGGCAACCAGGGATCCCCTCACCGGACTCCTCAATCGCAGGGAAATGGAGACCATGCTCGATCGGGAATTCAGCAGGGCAGTTCGGTATGGAACGCCCCTGGCAGTGCTTTTCATCGACTGCGATGAATTTAAGACGGTAAATGACACCTACGGCCACGACTGCGGAGATACATTGCTGAAGTATCTGGCGGAGCAAATCAGGGCTATGATCCGCAAGGACGATTTGGCCTTCAGGTATGCTGGAGACGAATTTGTGGTGGTTCTGCCCAATCAGACCTCAAAACAAGCCCTGAAGGTTTCGGAACGCCTCCAGAGATATTTCGAAAAAAATCCATTGAAATTCCAGGAATCCCGTATCCCCATCTCCATCAGCTGTGGAATGGCATCCACGAGAGATCCCGACATCAAGAATCCCGAGGCTCTTCTTAAAAAGGCGGATGAACGGCTCTACGAAGTAAAGAACAAGAAAGAATCCCGATATGCATAATATATTACAATCAAGCGAAAGGACGCAAATACCCCCGGTATAGAACTAGGCTTTCTCAAGAGCGATTGACCCAAGCGCGAAGCCTTGGGTAGTATACGTATGCGTTTATTATCTTATCTCAGATCTATTTACTGATGCCGCATAAGCCAGGCCTGGGCCAGGGGCATTAGATTAATTCGCGGGTAAAAAAGGCATCTACATACTCTGATCAACATTCAGTTTCTCATGAGGAAGAGGTGAATTATACAGATGAAAGGATGATCGAATGGCTCAGCGTCACGCGACGAGAGTTCCATATGCATCCCGAGCTCTCACACGAGGAGAGGGAGACGAGTGAAAGAATAAAAGGGATCCTCCGGAGCCTGGATGTTGAGGTGCATGATCTCCAGGGCTTAACGGGTGTGGTTGGTCTGATTCGTGGAAAAGGGCGCGGAGAAACCATCGCATTGAGGGCCGATATCGATGCGTTACCCATACAAGAGCTGAATGAGGTTGTCTATAAATCACAAAGCGACGGCGTCATGCACGCCTGTGGCCATGACGTCCACACCACCATCATGCTCGGGGTTGCCAAGTACCTCCAGGAATCGGGCACCTCAGGGAAACTCAAGGGAAATATAAAGCTCCTTTTCCAGCCGGCCGAGGAAAAAGGCACCGGCGCACGGGAAATGATCGCCCGGGGCGTGCTGGAGAATCCCAAGGTCCACAAGGTATTTGCCTGCCACGTGTCACCAGATCTGCCCGTGGGGACCGTTGGCGTGAATCGGACGCAAAGCCATGCCTCAGCGGATTGGTTTACCCTGTGCATCAAGGGAAAGGGCGCCCACGGCGCGCGGCCCAGCGAGGGTATCGACCCGATCGTAGCCGGTGCCTACTTTATAACGGCCGTTCAGTCCATCATCAGCCGGAACATCCCGCCTACCGAAACTGCGGTGATTACCGTGGGCAGGTTCGCAGCGGGCAGCGCGCCGAATGTCATTCCAGAGAAGGCACGCCTTGAGGGGACGATCAGGGCGTTTCTCGGTGATATCAGGAATCAGGTCATTGACCGGCTGCGTGAGATCATCAACGGCATAGAGGGATCCTTTGGCGTATCCTGCAGCTTTGATTTCCACGAGGGTATGCCTGCCTGCATCAACGATGAACGGGTCTCCAGTTTCCTGTATGATATTGCAGCATACGTGCTCGGATCAGAGAAGGTGAGCTACATCCCGCCTGTCACCGGCTCCGAGGATTTCGCCTTGTTCGCCATCGAGAGGCCCAGCGCAATAATCCGGTTGGGATGCGGGAACATTGAAAAGGGATTGGACCACCCCCTCCATTCGCCCTACTTTGATGTCGATGAGGAGGTCCTTTCAATTGGCGTCCGCGTCTTCGTTGAGGCGATTCGCCGCGCCCTCACCTAACGGCCATCTCAAGCTGTTCCGTGAGCTCCGAGGACCAAGGGATAGCTAATTTATTTACTTCTATCTAAATTTCTGGTAACAATTTAGCTCTTTGAAATCACCTGCTGTATGGACATGGAGGTATCTTTTTTTGCTGTATGCCCTTCTTAAACAGATGTGTGTGCATGGCCCTGAGAATCGGATGCAGTGCACCTCGAGCTTGCTCGCATACTCTCCCTACAATTGCATCGCGATTC
>QMLW01000291.1 GCA_003646935.1 Deltaproteobacteria bacterium | reverse complement strand
TTAGGAATATGTGCCGGTGAAAAGGGCCAGCACATCGATAGGAATCCCTCGAAGAGATTGAAGCAATGAGGCCTTCGCTTTCCACCTGCCATCGATGTGGAGCTCGTTATAGCCGTGAAAGGCGAAGAAATTCGTCTTCATCAAGTTCCACAACTTCGGGGGCATGAGGTGATTCCTGATATCGGCAAACACTAAGCGCGCCGCTATGCCGTTGGCGCGGGCGAGTGCAGCGAGGAGCACTGCCTTTTGAACACAGAAGCCCTCGCCCCTATCAAGCGTCTCGCTCGCGCGGTAATGTTCCGGGAGATAGAAGGGAGAGTAGGGATTGTAGGGGATTTCATCCCTCACGAAACTGAAGACGGCTTTGGCCGTATCATGGGGGTGAGACCTTGCCAACTGGCCCGCGATCCGAGAGACCGAAGGGTAATCATAATCAATGTAAAAGGTGGGCGCGAGGTAGGGGGAGAGATCTTCCATGGGGGATACCCCTCAATATGGATTTCATCTGCCCTTTGACAGGCGTTCGAGAATGGTGGTGGTGAAGTTCTTGAAGAAGAGCAGCTGAATGGATTCCGATAACTTTTCCAAGAGGGTGGCGCTGAATTTCAGCAGGATACAATCGCTCCTGGCGATAATTGATGCAGTGCGCGCCTCGCCGGTGAGATAGGCCATCTCACCGAAGCATTGGCCGTTTTCAAGAACGGCAACGTCTCGATCTCCCTTTCGGACCAATACGTCGCCGCTGATCAAGATGTAAAAGGAGTCATCTATCTCCCCTTCCTCTATGATCGTCTTGCCGCCCTCAACCTTATTGAGATTGCTTGCGGAGAGGATCTCGTCGATCTGTGCTTCGGTGAAATTACTGAAGAACGGAAGGGTATGAATGTAATTGATCAGTTCCTTGTCGTGGGTCTCCCTCGGGGTTTCCTTGAGATCGCGAATGGCTAATCTGAGATCGTAGGCGAACTCCATGCTGTTCTTATACCGGTCCGCTGTTTCCTTGGCCAGTGCCTTGGTGAGTATCTCCCCGAGGATCGGGGGCAGCTCCGGCCTCATCTCAAAGATCGGGGGAGGGTCTTCGGTCACGATCTTAAACATAACGGAGTAGTCGTTGTTTCCCTCGAATGCCTTTTTACCGGTTAGCAGCTCATATAGGATCGCGCCAAGGGAGAACAGATCGGTCTGCTCCGTGATTGGATCCTCTTTCACCTGCTCAGGAGACATGTAACTTGGTGAGCCGAAGAGGCCTTGCTCAAGCGTGGAACTGCCTCGTTTCATAAAGGCTATGCTGAAATCGGTTATCTTTGGCTTTCCCGATGAGCTCAGAATAATATTCGGTGGTTTGATATCGCGGTGGATTACTCCCTGCTGGTGTGCATATTCCAGTCCCTGACAGACACTAAAGATGGTCTCCGCTACCCTGTCAACGGGCAGGAGATTATCGGGATAGCAAAACCGCTCCAAGGTGTGACCATCGACATACTCCATGGTGATATAGCAGAAGTCATCAGCCATATCGGCGTCATACACCGCAACGATATTCGGGTGCATGAGAAGTCCCGCTGATTGGGCCTCCACAAAAAACCTCTTCTGGTACCTCTTCACCACCTTGGGCCCTTTGTGCTGTGGGACTCGGTAGGTCTTGATGGCCACTTGGCGATCTATATAGGGATCCCGCCCGAGATAGACGATTCCCCTGCTGCCTTGGCCTATCTTTTTAATGATCTCGTAACGGTCTATGGTCTCTGGAATATCCGGCATAGCTTAGGATCGCGTCCTTTCTCGCGTTTCGTCGGTTGTGATGAAAAAATGGAGCATGGTGATCGCACTTTCGATGGTTGGGCTCACTATCTGTTCAAAAGAGCGGAGAACATCTTTCTCACATCGAGTTGGTGAATAGTGTCCGAAAACGTCTCGCTCATCACCTGATGGGCCTGCGTAAGCCCTGAAACCCTGAGCTTTTCACCTTCACCCTGATATCTCCGAGTCAAGATCCTCTTATCGTGGGAGAATTCGGCCTCGTAGACGATCTTGGCGGTCCAACTTGAGCCGATAAGGTCCAGAGTGAAATCGTGGATAGCGACTTTGAGTTGCGGGATCCCCTCCCTTGGGCCGGACGCCAGTTTCAGGCCCATATTCTCGAGATAGCGCGTGAAGGTATGTTCGAAGAGTTCCCTCACGCCGTACATGCCTACCGTCGATCTCTCCTCTGGACCTGTTTCCACGATAAGTGTGATGTTGCCCGCAAAATCCTTGAACACCCTTTTCGCTCCCGGGCCGATTGTATCCCTTGTGGGCCGTTCATCTACTAACTCGAAGTAGAGCTCCTTGCCCTCCAAGGCGCTCGATTTCGGCAACGACGTGTAGGTCACATCGAGCCTAGGGAGAATTGCACAGGCAACAAACAAGCCAATAACCAGGAATGTCAAGAATTTTACTCTGAAACTCAAGGTTTTCATGAGAATCCCCAGCATATACGCTCAGATGAGGAACAATTTGCCTAACGTATCCTATTTCTGGTATGAACCTACTTACTATCAAAGAATAAAGCTGTTCTGTCAAGAAAAAGTGCCGGCACTGCATACTTATCCAAGAGATTGGGCCCAGAAACATGTGCACCTTTTTTCACGAGGAAGGGGACCACACGTGAGAAACAATAGCCCTCATAGGGTAGGGGAAGCCGATAGAGAACTGTTTAACCAGGCATGGCGAGTTGCCAGGGATCACCATGGAAACGAGGTAACCTTCTACCTTCCCGGCATGATACGATACGGGAACCTCAGGGGCCTCTATCCCGCCATATCCCTCACTGGTGACAGATGTGAGCTCCTGTGTGAGCATTGTAAGGGGTTGCTGCTAAAACCCATGATACCGGTTACCACTCCTGAGGCACTCGTGGACAAGTGCGAAACCCTGGCACGTTCAGGCCGGGTGGGCGTGCTTTTAAGCGGTGGGTCGGACCGTGAAGGCAGACTTCCGTGGGAGATGTTCTACAATGCTATCTCCACGATAAAATACGAAATAGGGTTGTTTATTTCCATACACAGCGGTTTTTTGGATCGTTCTACTGCAAAAAGCCTCAAGGAGGCGGGGGTTGATCAGGCGCTCATCGATATCATGGGCGATGAGGAAACCGCGAGGGACATCTATCACCTCGATGGACTGCGAACGGTGATAAATACGCTTGAGAACCTCGTGAGCGCGGGCATTGCAGTAGTGCCCCATATCGTTGCAGGGCTCATGTATGGAAGAATGCAGGGCGAATATGAGGCCCTTCGCACGATCGCTCGTCTTCGGACTGCATCCCTGGTAATCGTGGTGCTCACCCCTCTTAAGGGAACGCCCATGTGGGGCGTTTCACCTCCCTCTCCCGCGGAGATCGGAGGCTTAATCGCATCGGCCCGATTGATGATGCCCCGCGTTCCCATATCCCTTGGCTGTGAGAGGCCCAGAACTGAAGAGGGGCAGGCCATGGAGGAACTCGCCATCCAGGCGGGCGTCACGAGGATGGCCGTGTGGTCGAGGAAAACCGTGGATCTGGCGGTATCCCTCGGTTTGCGGCCCCGCTTTCAGCCAACCTGTTGCTCTGTTCCCTACAGGGAGGATTTCAGCAAAAGGTTTCCCATTTCCCTCTAGTACAAGTGGTTCAGAAATAAGCCCGGAAAGCCTTTTGACCTTTCATCCTTAAGCCTTGGACTCTTCTCGATTTCCTATGACCGCCTGAACCTGAAAATCAGTACACATAACCAATAGTACTATTATAATAACGGTA
>QMLW01000290.1 GCA_003646935.1 Deltaproteobacteria bacterium | reverse complement strand
GATATACACTGTTTTGAGAATCTCTCAGGCCAGAGGTTTTTCCTGGAGTTAAGGCTTATGTTAATGGAAGAAGACCCCATAAAAAGCATAGAAAGGATGAATGGGTTTCAGCTTTTGAGATATATCTCACCTGAGTTAAAGCTCACGGAGGAGCTCCGAGATGTACTGTCCAAAATAAGGGGAATTTTGGTGTGGTTTATCCTCCTCTATCTAGGTGTTACCTATGAACCATGGAAGGTATACTTCCTCGGCTTGACCTCCTATCTGAGCGAGGCTGAAATGAATACTTTAACCAAGCGCATGCAGATTCATGATAAGGATGTGTTAGACATGATCTCCTCTCGCGAGGAAGCGAGAGCTATCCTAAAGGAGCTCTCCCGCACAAGCGACAAAGACAACTTTTCCATATACAGGATTCTCTCCCCTCTCTACCCGGAGATATTGCTCTACAGTATGGCTAAAACCCGGAATGAAAAGGTAAAGAAATTCATATCCATATTCTTTACGAAACTAAGGGGAACGGAGGTTCATCTTAAAGGCAAGGACCTCATCAATATGGGATTTAAGCCCGGACCACGTTTCAAGGAGATCATCGATGGCATCCTGGCAGCTAAACTACAGGGCGCTGTTCTTACCAGGGAAGATGAGATTGAATTCGTGAATAGGAAATTTAGAAGTTTACAGAATAAGGAAACTTTACTATAGCTCCTTACGTGCTGATTGTTTGGCTCCACGGATCAGACATTTTGAGTGTTCAAGTGTCCAGCGTTCAGTGTTCAGAGTTCAGGAAATAACCCTCCCCGTCGCACTGCTGGGGAACCTAGGAGTTACCATTAAATTAGGGAGGCATGCGTGGACAAGACGTACATGGATGTAGAGGATCTGGAGGTCTATCAGAGACTCTGTAAGCTTCATATTGAAGTATGCGATTTGAGCCATGCATGGCCGCAGGAGGAACGCTACGGACTCGGTTCTCAGGTGCGTCGATCCTCGAATAGTTCTCCAGCACAGTTGGCTGAAAGGCATGATGATCGGCATATTCGCAATAAGATTGAAGGCATCAACCAGAGCAGAGGCGAAGCCGGCGAGACGATTCACCACCTGTTCATCGCACAGCTCAAGGGCTACATTGAACCTTCCGTCTACAGCTCCTATCGAAGCCGTTACAAGGAATGTATCCGCATGCTAAACGGCCTGGAGAAATCACTAGAGAAACACCTGCCGGAGTCAGAGCGCCGGCGGAAGGCGCAAGGGGTTTCATCCGACCCGTTCGACCTGGAGTCTATCGACAGGCTGAATGCTGAACACTGAATGCTGGATACTCAAACAGAATGTGGTTCTATTAGCAGGGAGTTAAAAATGGATAAAAAGAGGATTGTCAGTGGTATGAGGCCAACCGGCAGACTTCATCTCGGACACGTGTATGGGGCCTTGAATAACTGGCGATCCCTTCAGAAGGATTACCAATGTTTCTATTTTATCGCTGACTGGCACGCCTTAACCAGCGAATATGAGAATACCGATATAATCAGGCAGAGCACGATAGACATAATCATTGACTGGATCACCGTGGGCCTTAGCCCTGAGGAATCGGTATTCTTCGTGCAGTCAAGCATTAAAGAGCACTCAGAGCTCCACCTGATATTCTCCATGGTGACTCCCCTGGCCTGGCTGGAGAGGAATCCCACCTACAAGGAACAGCTCAAAGAAATGGCCCAGAAGAATCTTTATACCTATGGGTTCCTGGGATATCCGGTGCTTCAGGCAGCGGATATCCTGATGTATAAAGCTCACGGTGTGCCTGTAGGGGAAGACCAAAGCCCACACGTGGAGTTAACGCGGGAGATAGCCCGGCGGTTCAACCACTACTATAAGAATGTCTTTCCCTTGCCAGAGGTCCTTCTCACGCCAGAGGCCAAGATACTTGGTATCGACAGGAGGAAGATGAGTAAGGGCTACGATAACGCCATATTTATCTCAGACCCTAAAGAGGAAGTGGATCACAAGGTAAGCGAAATGATTACCGATCCACAGAGGGCCAGAAAATCCGATCCCGGTAGGCCCTGGTTCTGTAATGTCTTTGCCTTTCATGAGCTCTATACTGACAAGGAAACCGTAAAAGAGATAGATGAGGGGTGTCGTAAGGCATCCATAGGGTGCGTGGAATGTAAAAAGATCATGGCATCAAACCTCAATAGGGCTCTGGAACCGATACGGGAAAAAAGGAAGGAATTAGAGGCCGATATCCGTATCATAGAGAACATCATTGATGAAGGAAATAAAAAGGCACGTAGCTTCGCCAAGGTCACTATGGAAGAAGTACGGGAGGCGGTTAAAATCTAATAATGACATTTACGACAAAGCTCGATGTATTCGAAGGCCCTCTTGATCTGTTGCTCCACCTGGTGAAAGTAAACGAGGTAGACCTCGCCGATATACCCATAGCTACCATTACTGATCAGTACCTGGAATACCTGGATCTCATGAAGGCCCTTGACATTACCATTGCCGGGGATTTTTTGGTTATGGCTTCCACCCTGATGCACCTCAAATCAAAGATGCTCCTTCCAAAGCAAGAACAGGATATGGAGGAGATCGAAGAGCTCGTAGAGGAGATTGTGGGGCCCCTCAGGGAATATATGCAATTTAAAGAGGCGGCGGAAGATCTGGCAGCAAGAAATGTCCTTTCCAGAGACGTATTTAAGAGGGCAAGCGACACCTATTTCATGATCGGTGAAGGCAAGGAGGGAACTACAGCCAAGGTGAATCTCTTTGAGCTGATGATAGCATTTAAAAGGGTGATGGCCAGGCAATTTCCCGATACAGTTTTGAGCTTCGAGGCCGAAACGTGGTCTGTTAAGGAAAAGATCGCTGAAATAAAGAAGCGAGTTGAAGGGCAAAAGACCATCTATTTCAGCGAATTGTTTTCCTCGAAGGGATCCATTTCTGAGTTAATTGCGATCTTCTTAGCCCTCCTGGAATTAGTACGAGTAGGCTTCATCGCCATCTTCCAGCCCAAACCAGGCGATGATATCATGCTTCAAGCTTTCAAATAGGAAGCATGCAACGGAGGATTTTCAGTTGACCATAGTGCATCTAACATACGAAATGAATTGCAGGTAATATACATGAACAACTCCCTTAAACTCATCGTGGAATCCTTGCTCTTTGCAGCCGTTGATCCCCTCACACCTCGCCAGATCCATGGCCTGCTTCCCGAGAGAGACCTCAAGGAGATAAAGGAGGTACTTGCCGCGCTTAAAGACGAATACGAAGGGATGAAAAGGAGCTTCACCTTGGTGGAGGTCGCCGAGGGATACCAGTTCCGCACGCTTCCCAGTTATAAGCCGTATATCGCCAATCTATTGGGCGCAACACCAACCCGTTTAAGCAGGCCCGCGCTTGAAACATTAACGATTATCGCCTACAAGCAACCCATACTGCGTCAGGAGATCGAAAGACTGCGGGGCGTTGATGTGGGCGGTATTATACGGATGCTCCTGAAAAAGGGGCTGATCAGGGTCGTGGGGCGAAAACCGCTGCCGGGAAAGCCGATTATTTATGGAACCACCAAGAGGTTCCTCGAGGTCTTCGACCTAAAGGACCTTTCTTCCCTTCCCACACTGAAGGAGATTGAAGAGCTTGGTAATGGGGAAGAAGAATGATCGAGACAGCGAGCGATTAAACAAGATTATCGCCAGGGCCGGAATGGCCTCCCGAAGGCGGGCAGATGAATTGATCTCCTCAGGTCGCGTTTCAGTAAACGGGCGGATAG
>QMLW01000289.1 GCA_003646935.1 Deltaproteobacteria bacterium | reverse complement strand
TGGGGTGAGGGTGCCCCCTCCCCTTTGTCCCCTCCCACGAGGGGAGGGGAAATATCAGTTTTTATAGACGTTCAATTATCAATTTGTAAATTTCTGATTTGTTGTTTTTTTCTAGGAGGGTGATCTATAGAGACGAGGTCAGACCTTGACAATAGGTTCTTAGTTGAATGGTGTTTGCCCTAAATTTATGGTAAAGGGTAGCTGTGGGATTCATATTTTGACCATATACGAATCAAGTGTCAATTCTCGGGCATATCACCCTGTTAGCAGGACCAATCTTAGCACTTGAGAACCGTTTGCTAAAAAAAGGAATTCATCTAATATTGGGGGGATTAACTGGTTCATTCGCAGAGCTTAAGGGCAATCTGTTCGATATCCCGGGAAAAAGGGGAATTTGGGGCCTCAGTCATAACGGGTTTCATCCTTGCGATGGCCTTCTCTACAGCAATATCCTCTCGTATGCTCATGAGTTCTGAGCTCTTGATGCCCAGATAATTTTGCATGAGGCCCTGAATAACCTCACCTGTGTTCGCATCATTCCCCGTTCGGATCCTGTTGACAACCAGAAACGGTGTAATGCCTGATAGAATTTTTTTTGCAGAATCCGCTACCTCGGAATTGATCTCTCGGGCCTCTCTAAAAAAGCCTCCCATGGTCTTTAGGTGGGGATAATTTTCAAAGTCCTTTGCCCTTTCCAAAAGATCCAGGATATCAGGGCATTTTTTGTATTTGAAAAAAAAGGTGAGCCGCCTGAACACAGCCACCTTAATGAAGCTGTATGCATTCAATAAGGATGGCACTTCAGGGGTGGTGACAAGAAGTGTCTTTTTGGCAATGATTGCAAAATCCACAACGTTATGTGAGACCCCTGGCGCAAGGTCCAGGATCACAAGATCAAAGCCTAACCCTGACAGATGCCTGACGAGTTTCATCTTCTTTTTATACTGCATATTCGCTATACCGGGGACATCACCTCCACGAATTATTCCTAAGTTCTTTAGGCACGTATCCACAATAATATCGCCAAGTTTCTTGACTCTGTTTTGAACAAAATCATCGAGACTGTACTTAGAATCCCTGATGCCAAAGACCGCATGGAGGTTTGACGCTCCAAGGTCAAGGTCAACGGCAACAACCTTTTTGCCCATTCTTGAAAGTGCAATGGCAAGATTGGCGGAAATCGAGGTTTTGCCTACCCCCCCTTTTGGTCCAATAATGGCTATAAGGTTTTTGTGCTTTTCCATGGATGTGTGAGTGGGTAATTCTTTCAATCCAGGTTTAAGAAATGCTTCAAGTTATCTTCAAGGGTATCACCCTCCGAGGGCTTTTCCTTCGCCTTCAGTGAGAGAATCTCCTTGACTTTTGCGACAATGAGCTCAGGGTCAAGGGGATCTGAAAGGAATAGCTCCTTGCTTATTTCAGTCCCCTCGAACCGGTCTGTGATAGACCGGTCTCCGAGTAAAATGACCGGTGTATGCTCCAATGTTCCGCACAGATTTCGTATTTGATTTACCTCTTCTGAAAAATAACTGCTTATATCAAAAATTACAATGCCTGGGGCATGCTTCGCAATAGCATCTTTCGCTCCCAAAATCATACGAAGCAACAGGGCCTCAAAACCGCTTCGTTTTAACACCTTTTGTGTTATCCTGCCCCTGAGATCATCCATTGAAAAGATAAGTACCAGATCAGACATCCGTTTACCCCACCTCTGTTATTGCCATTATCAAGGTCCCTCCGGCAGCCGTTGTTAAGCAGAGCTTTAGTAAGACGCACAGTAGAGATTTCTATGGGAAGGCCGACATTCTTGAGCATGGCATCAGATTTCTCCCCGCATCCTTTTGGCATGGCTGTGCCCATGCTTAAAGCTACTGTTCCATCAAAGGGTTCACCAGGTATTTCCAGGATAATGTCAAAGCTCATGTAAATGAGAATACAGGATTGCTGCATGTTAATAAGATGTAATATGCAACTTTCGGACCATTCAGAAATCCCTTTAGACAAATCCTCCATATTTTTAATTAAAAACACCTGACGAGACGAAAATCATCCGATTAGCCCCCTTAAGCGCTACGTTTAACTCTGTTTATTAGGTCAAATTATGGTCATTACACATAAAACAAACCGCAACTGATCCTATAAAACCAACCCCAGTCAAACAAGCTCTTTAAACAGTAGATAGATTGCAAAAGTTAATGGATTATTGCCGAAATTATTTTGAAGATGATTTTCAATTGTTCGCTATTTGCCTTGTCCAGAAGAAAGATTATAAAGGACTTTCTTTTGGCAGGGTCCTCTATTTGAACAAAGCTAAAAATTTCACTCAGATCTACCTCCAATGATTCCGACAGTTTGATCAAGGTATTAAGGGTAGGATTTTCCTTTCCTCGCTCAATACTGCTCAAGTATTTGGGGTTAATGTCCATTCTTTCAGCCAAACGTTCTTGGCTGATTCGTTTCTTCGCTCTGATTTCTTTAATCCGTCTCCCAATCATTTGTTTTATATCCATGTTTCTATACCCCCTCTATTTTTAAGCTTGCTCAAAATTATGGGAATTAAAAACAGTCCCTCACACAGAAAGTTCTTGACAGATTCATGGTACTGGACTTATTATTCAATCCAACAATTGGGATATAGAGCCTAATTGCTGGTAAGCGGTGCAAATTATCAGAACAAAGGGACAAGGAGTTCAAGGAAGAATCCACTAAACACAAACGAGCTGAGCAGGCATTGAGAGAAAGCGAAATGAGACCTTCCGTAAAGGAGCGCTGCAGGTTAGGAAATATTGTTGGCAAGAGTCAGGCAATTCAGCAAGTCTATGATTTTATTTCAAGGGCCGCGGACTCTGATGCAAGTGTGGTTATTGGTGGCGAATCAGGCACTGGTAAAGAATTGGTAGCTCAGGCCATACATGAGATGAGCAACAGACGTGACAGGGCCTTTGTATCTGTGAACTGCGGGGCAATACCTCAAACCCTTCTTGAAAGCGAGTTCTTTGGCTACAAGAAAGGAGCATTTACTGGAGCCTACACGGATAAGCACGGTTATTTAGACCTTGCTGCTGGTGGGACCCTGTTCCTTGATGAAATAGGCGAAATTGGCCTCAGCATGCAGGTCAAGCTACTCAGAGCTTTTGATGGCAGGGGTTATGCTGCCGTGGGAAGCACTGAAACTAAAAAGTCCGATTTTCGCATCGTTGTTGCTACCAATAAAGATCTGATTGATCTGGTGAACAAGGGCTTGATACGGGAAGACTTCTTTTACAGGGTACACGTTATCTCGATTACTGTACCGCCTCTAAGGGATCGCAAGGAGGATATACCACTCCTTATCGATCATTTTTTACGACTATATGGCAATGGTAAGGAGCGATCAGATATCCCGGGGAGAATCATGCAATCCCTCTATAATTATCACTGGCCTGGAAATGTCCGTGAGCTTCAAAACGTCCTGCAGCGTTATTTTACAGTAAAACGCCTCGATTTAATGGGCTCTATTCGGACCGGATATGATTATTTGAATGGCAATTCATGTGAAGATCATGATCCGGAAGACCTGGATTTCCATCGAGCCATGGAAAAATTTCAAAAAAATGTCATTCTTAGGGCATTGGAGCAGACACAGTGGCACAGGGGCAGAGCATCCTCTATGCTGGGCATTGATCGTAAAACTCTTTTCAGGAAGATGAAATCTCTTGGGATAAGTTAGCGATATTTTGGGGCATTTCTGCTTTGATAAAAATATCTAACAAAGATAGAAAATAGAAAGCTTGTAATAAGTTAGCCCAATTTAGGGTATTTC
>QMLW01000288.1 GCA_003646935.1 Deltaproteobacteria bacterium | reverse complement strand
GTCCCACATTGGTCTCAAAAATCTGTATCAGGGCATCATCCTTGCACCAGGGAGGAATTGCTATTATGGTATATTCATGTCTTGGGGCTAGAGAAGGTAGTTTCTTTTTCAGGTATTCGGCTAATAGATAGCCACTTGTTAATCCTGGGCAGATATGATCATGTAGCTCAGCTACCTTGATAAAATCATTCGGCAAACCCATGGCCCAGAGATTGGCTATGGTAAACAGGCTGAACTCATTTCCACCGAATACCCTGGCAATCATCTTCTTCTGCCATGCCTTCGGATTGTTTAGTAGCCTGTTCGCATCGATATTTTCTTTAGCGACCCTGGCAAATATTTCTCCGTCCTTCAATTTCATAAAATCCCTTAAAGCGGTACCTCTTTCTGTCCTCTCTCGGTCCAGATAACTTTTAAGAATATCGCCTTTGGCTTCAAGGTAGACACAATATTTGCTCTCTTTGTGGAAAAAGGCGAACCATAAAGTAGCATTATATGGTTTATGCACATTTACTAAATTTCCTTTACCCCTTGAAGTGCCAGTGGTCATCATCACTCCATCAAGGGCCTTTTCCGTGGTGTAAGCACCGATCTTAGCTATATATCCGGCATCTGTAAAGGCCAGGACTTTAGGATCACCTTTACTAAAAGTTAATCTGCTCATTGCTGCCATCGAGGCCTTGACCCCGAGTAGATGAAGCACAGATAGATTATTTTCTCCAACGAATTCAACAACCGGCTTTAACTCTGGATAATCATTAACAATTGACTTCTGTGCCATGGCAGCAACAGGTAACACACTGCCTAACAGCATTACTAAGCTCAGTATAGATGCAATTCTTTTTCCTTTCATAATTACCTCCTTTAAATTAGTTGTTCCCAAAACCCATCAGCGATGCCAATAGATCCTTAGCTTGATAGTATAGGAAATCCCATTTTTTTAAGTCCGCGGACGCTATATAAAATCGTGAAGCGATTTTATAAGTTGTTTAAGGTTTTGGTGCAAGCCCGATTTCAACATAAGGATCAACCCCTGCCTGTCCTAATTTGACCATCATATCAGGAGTTACATCAAATTCTTTTAGGGTATTTACAAACATCTCAGGCCTGTTCAGGTATGGCATCAAAGCCCAATCAACTTTAACCCTGGTGGTCCAAAAAACAGGGTTGGATTTCCCGCCTTTTGGTCTAAAATCATTTATTTTTACACCTCCGATTTCTTCATATGCCTTTTTTCTATTGAACTGAAAGACCACACCTTTACCCTTTTTCTCTTTGTTGTTCCATACTATAAGAATCCCTGCTACGCCTTCTGGCAATTTTTTTCTTTGTTCTTTTGAGAGCTGTTTTACAAAGAGACTCCTCTTACCAGGAGTTAGGTCTAAAAGTATTTGTATAGCATCATCCTTACACCAGGGTGGGCAGGCAATGAATATATATTTCTCTCCCTTCTTCAATGGATATCTCTTCTGAATTACTTTTACGATAAAATACCCAGATGTAAGACCTGGACATAGATGATTGTGAAATTCGCAGCACCTGAGGAAGTCATAAGGAGCACCATTTGCCCAGGAGTTGGCAATGGTAACTATGCTGAAGGCATCTGAGGCCCCAAGGGTATTCTCTATCTGTTTCCAATAGCCTGGGATAGTGGCCTTTTCGCCATCTATATTGAGCTTAACCTTTTTAGTTTTTTCGCCATCGTAGGTTATAATCACACTATCTTTGGTGTCCTTGCTGAAGAGGACGATCTTTAAAGGGTAGGCTATGGGGCGGTGAAAGAACAAAAGGTTCCCCTTTCCAATAGAACACCCTGTTACTTCCCGGATCATATCCACATATCCTTCGCTGGTCTTGCCATTCACCTTTACATAGGTCGCATCGGTGAGGGCCAAGAGATTGGGGCTTCCCTTTTCAATCTTCAGGTCTTGCATACTGCCTTTTATAAGACCCTTCACATCGGCGGCCCAGAGACCTTGAGCTATACCGACAACCAACATTGCGACCAACAAAATTTGCATGCATCTCTTCATGATCCACCTCCTCGGTCAATTACCATCCTTAAAGAAAAAGGCCACGAACACCCCTGCTCCTGCAGGATCTAGGGCCTCCGTGGCCTTTTTACTTACCGTTATTCTGTTTTATTAACTAATCTTCGATAGCAGAAATGATCTTCCTGATCAAATCTTTCTTATTTCTTTAGCCTATATATAGAGACAAAAAGGGCCTGTCAAGAACAATTTTCCACTTTCAGATTTAACCTTTTTTTAGTTTATTAATGAACTCTTCTACTTCTTCAGCGCCTTGGGCATAAAACTTTTCTTCATCGGGCTCCAGGTATTTAAGGAGTCTCAGAAACTCACCGGCGTGGATGCGCTCTTCGTCAGCGATGTCCTTGAGCACCTCGATGGCAAGCTCATCGTCGATCGATTCAGCGAGCTGCATGTAGAGCTGCACCGCCTCGTATTCAGAGGCAACCATGAACCGTATAGCGCGTATCAGTTCCTCATGCGTTAGCTTTCGATCATGGGCAAGACCGGAAAATGGCGATCCAAACTCGGGCATGATTCTACATCCTTTTATTACGTCCCGCTTGCGGGACGTAATAAAAGATCGCGAAGCGATGTTATTATTAGTCAAATGCCATGTCGGTTTTCCATACCTCCCAGACCTTTCCCACCAGATCAGGCCCCGGCTTCAGGGTGAGCTTACCGGGCCGCCATCCTGAGGGCGTGGCCTCCGCGCCCTTGCTGTCTCTCACGAGCTGAAAGGCCTGGATCTGTCGGAAGGTCTCGTTTACATTTCTCCCAACCGGTGGTGTGAGCACCTCGTATCCCTGTACCACGCCGTCCGGATCGATGAGAAACCGCCCCCTCGTCTCCACTCCGGCATCCTCATCGTAGACGCCGTACACCGTCCCTACCTTACCGCCGGCATCGGAGAGCATGGGGAAGGGCACGCCTCCCTTGACCATCTTTGACAGCTCATTGTCATCCCACATCTTGTGCACGAACACACTGTCAACGCTCATGGATAGAACCTCGACACCGAGCTTCTGAAATTCAGGAAATTTTTCGGCAACTGCCGAAATCTCCGTAGCTCACACAAAGGTGAAATCACCGGGGTAAAAGCACAGCACCACCCACTTGCCTAAGTACTCTGAGAGCTTCACCGAGATAAACTTCCCCTTGTGATACGCAGGCGCGCTGAAATCAGGCGCCTTTTTCCCGACCTTTATCATGGCACCAACCTCCTTTTTTATGGCTTCAGGTTCCTGTTCTTCTACCTCAAATTCCTCCCCTACCGGACCCCCTGTGGGCCTTGCGCAACCAACCTTTAGCTCTTCGGCCATGGGCGACCTCCTTTTCGTTAGATAAGGCTTCATTAGTGTTTGCCTCTATGAGAATAATGAGCCAAGTTTGATGAACTCGTAAAAAGTCGCTTTTTCCATTTTTCTGTCATTCCGGCGGAAGCCGGAATCTAGTAAATTCAACAGGTTCTGGATGCCGGATCAAGTCCGGCATGACGATTAGAGGACTTTTTACGAAACCATCACGTTTGCGCTAATGAAAAAGGTACAAGATTTTTCAGCTGAAGTCTATATGTTCCTGGGTGAAAGTTTCTTGTGAGTCTTTGTTGATTACCTTACTTTACTAAATGTTGATTGATTATTTTGTTGCATCCTCTACCTATAAGTAGAACTTAGTTCGCTTCGCTCACAATTGGAATATTGGAATATTGGAATGATGGAATAATGCCTGCCTGTCGGCAGACAGGGGTTCTTAAGAAAATGGGGCAGTGGTTTATTGGTAAGATTTCT
>QMLW01000287.1 GCA_003646935.1 Deltaproteobacteria bacterium | reverse complement strand
TACGCTATAACAGCTCACGGGAAAAACTTCAAGGCAAAAAGGTAGACGCTCATTTACGTTTGACTATTGTGATCAGCTTTCATATATTATATTGTTATAGCCCGAGATAGAATATAGAGAGGAGGTGAAGAAATTAGATAGGGGAATTGCTTATAATCCTCAATAAAAGAAGGAGGTAGACATGCCTGGAAGCACTTACAAGATAATCGAGCTTGTTGGCACTCACCCCACTTCATGGGAAGAGGCTGTAAAAGGCGCCATCGGTACAGCCGGAAAAAGTCTCAAGGACTTACGGATCGCAGAAATCACAAAACTTGACGTCACCATAGAGGATGGCAAGGTCACGAGTTATCGGGCCAGAGTTAACGTTTCATTCAAATATCATGAGTAACCTTTTCTCGATCAGATGACCTGATGGCCAATCCGCAGGTCATCTGATCATCCCCTTACTGCTCCCCCTTTACGCCTGCGCCATAAAGGACCCTCTTCAAGCCCCCTTCAGCTTGACTTGCAATAACGCTTAGCCTATACTCCCCACCCTGAACGATAAAGTGAGTTTCGCTTTCACTGACAACAATGCGCATGCCGTGGATTCACGAGCATGCATTATCACCTTCCATAAGACGATTAGAAGGCACACTACCTATGTCAATAGTGGTTGGTCTGGAACGATTTCTGAGAGATATGCGTTACCACAGGGACCGCTTCCGTCAATTCATAGGCGTCTCTTTCGTGATCCTCGTGAGCCTCGCAGGAAGACCACATGAAACATTATTCATCATAGGCGCAGTATGTGCCATTCTGGGTATCGCGGCACGATTGTGGGCGTCGGGACACATAAAAAAGAACAAGGCCCTTGCCACTGATGGGCCGTATGCCTACGTAAGGCATCCCCTCTACGTGGGCAACATCACCCTGGGAGTAGGATTTTGTCTCGCATCAGGCCTGTGGTGGAGTTATCCCCTGTTTATAGGGATCGTGCTCATATTTTACCCACCTGCAATCCGCCATGAGGATGAAAAGCTTCATCACATGTTTAAGGGGGATTGGGAACAGTGGAGCAAAAAGACCCGTGCCCTCATTCCACGTCTTACCCCTTATCAGCCGAACCAAAGAAGCAGCTGGTCGTTCATGCAGAGCCTCCGCCACAACGGTGAGCCCATTATCGCCCTATTTCTATTATCCTGGCTCTACATTCTCTCCCTGTGGCTCTATTGATCCCCAAATGATACACATGCACCTGGATATAGAAAACATCACCGAGAACGAGCTCCTTCAATGGATCAAGGCCAGTGTGAGAGACGAGAAAAACATCCTGAGCCGTGGCTATCAAGGGCACGTGTATTTGTACCACAACAAAGGCCGTCGCCTGATCATCAAGGCCCCCATGGGATGGGGCTTGGGCAAACTCATCCGCCTCCTGATGCTGCGGAACGAGTACCGCGTCTACGCACGACTATCCGGGATGAGGGGTATACCTCGCTGCCACGGCCTTCTGGAGAACAGGTATCTCGTGCTTGAATATATCGATGGCATTCCAATACGGACTGCTCAAATCAGCGACCGCAGCGCCTTCTTTGAAAGCCTCTTAACGCTGATCAAGGAGCTTCACAATGCTGGGGTTGCTCATACCGATCTCAAAAAAAAGGACAACGTTCTCGTGGTAGAAGGCAGGATACCCTATGTGATCGATTTTGGGGTGGCCGTGACAAGAAAACCCGGTTTCGCCCCTGTAAATCACTACCTGTATAGTCTCGCCAGCACGTTCGATTTCAACGCCTGGGTAAAATTGAAATACGGTGGTAATTACGAAGATGTCACAGAGGAAGATAGCGTGTATTTTAACAGGACACTAGTAGAAAAGGGCTCGCGCTGGATCAAGGATAATTACCTTATCGTGAAAAAGGCCATTATTGGGTAAAAAGCACAAAAAACAAGGTCTTTTATCCCTCAGTGCCCCCTACTACAATCTGGGGGATCCTCACTGTTGGCTGTGCATCTGAAACGGGAACCCCTTGACCATCCTTGCCGCACGTGCCTATCCCAAACCCCAAATCCGTGCCCACCATATCTATTTCCCTCATGACCTTTGGGCCATTGCCGATCAAGGTTGCTCCCCTCACCATATCAGCTACGCGCCCCTTGTCCAGAAGGTAGCCCTCGCTGACCTCGAACACGAAATTGCCGTTCACCGTATCCACTTGCCCACCACCCATCTTGACCACAAAAAGTCCCTTCTCCACGGAGCGGACTATTACATCCGGATCCGAGTCCCCGGCGTCAATAAAGGTATTCGTCATCCTCGTTATCGGGGTATACCGGTATGATTCCCTTCTTCCATTGCCCGTCGATTGCACGCCATCCTTCATAGCCGCCAATCGATCATACATGTAGCCCTTTAAGATCCCATCCTTCACCAGCACTGTTCTCTGAGCAGGGGTACCCTCATCATCAAAGAAAAACGAACCCCTTCGCGATTCGATCGTGGCGTCATCAATAATGGTAATCATATTCGAGGCCACCTCATGGCCGATCTTGCCCGAATATACGGAGAGCCCTTCCTGCGCCAGGTCCGCCTCAAGCCCATGGCCTACTGCCTCATGTATCATGGTACCCCCGGCGCTACTCGAGAGCACCACCGTCATGGTGCCTGAAGGAGCAGGCATGGCATGAAGCAAGTCAACCGCTCGTTTGGCAGCCCGCGAGGCGATCTCCTCCACCCTCTCTTCTGATAGCATCTCAAATCCCCGGGCCTCTGCCAGCGGTTCATAGCCGGTCTGTATGGTATCATCTTTCCTGGCAACCACATGCACGAGAAATACGGATGATACCCTCTCCTCCATCGAGGATTGTCCCTCTGTGTTCGCCGAAACTACCCTTTGAACCTTGCTGCTGTATACCACTCTCACCTGCTGAACGCTCCTATCAATGGCCCTTGCCGCCCTGTTTGCCAGGTGCAGCAGCGCGGCTTCTTCTCGAACAGGAACCTCCCTGGGGTCCTTGAGTATGGGGAACCTCCTGGGCTCCATGGCGAATTCCCAGGTTTTGGGGGAAAAGCCGGATCTTCCATCCAAAACCCCTGCCATCTCCTGTGCGAGGGAAATCACGCTCCGCTCCGTACACTCATTCGTGTAGGCATAGGTGCTCCTCAGGTCCTTTATTGCCCGCAATCCAATGCCTCTATCGTGACCACCCATAACCTTCTCTAACTTTTCATCCTCTAGCACGATGCTCTTGCTCTCGACATCCTCCGCGTAAAGATCCGCAAAGGAGGCGCCTTTCTTCATGAGCGGCTTAAATATGCTATTGATATCCCATTCCGTAAGCATTGTTTATCTCTCGTTCCGATGTTCTTCGTCTTCCTCGGCTCGTACGCCATCAGGATCGATCGCGCAATCAAGGATCCTCCCCTGTCTGGTTGATTTCAGGATTCCCTGCCATACCCCTCGTAATCTCTCGATTGCATCAGGTTCACCCAGTGCCCACACGGAACCGCCCCCGCCTGCACCCGCAAACCTGGCACCGCAGTTCAGTGTTTCTGATTCCTCGATCAGACGAGCGATGACCGGGGTGAATGCCTCAGGGGTTATCTTCCTGCGTATGTCCACCTCATCTCTGAGCGATCTCGCCGCCTCCTTCCATCTACCCTCCTTCAGGTGAGAGGCAAGGCTGTTGACAACCCGATTCGCTTCAATCCAGCCGGTCCTTGTCCTCCCGCTCAAAAAGTCAGCTACCCAGCGCCTGTTTATCCTCGTTGAAAGATGCTTCTTTCCACTAAATGCCACGAGGAGCCTCCGAGACATGTCCTCATATCCCTTGCGCTCGACAATGG